>JAFYDS010000136.1 GCA_017544665.1 Clostridia bacterium
CGTCACCCGGATTCCGACCACATGTGGATCTGCATGGTCAACGTCGGCAAAGACGAACCGATCCAGATCGTCACCGGCGCGCAGAATCTGACGGTCGGCGACGTCGTCCCCGTCGCGCTCGACAACTCCGTCGTCCACGGCGGCAAAGAGATCCACACAGGCAAGCTGCGCGGCGTGGAAAGCTGCGGCATGCTCTGCTCGCTCGGCGAACTTGGTCTGACCGCGCATGACTTCCCCTACGCGATCGAAGACGGCATCTTCGTGCTCGGCGACGACTGCGACAAGACGCTCGGTATCGATATCCGCGAAGCGATCGGCCTCAACGACACCGTGACCGAGTTCGAGATCACCTCCAACCGTCCGGACTGCCTGTCCGTGATCGGTCTCGCGCGTGAAGCCGCCGCGACCTTCCAGACGCCGCTCAAGCTGCACACGCCCTTCGTCAAAGGCAGCGGCAAAGACGTCCATGACTTCCTTGCGGTTGATATACTCAACCCCGACCGCTGCTACCGCTACTGCGGCGCGGTCGTCGAAAACGTCCGCGTAAAACCCTCCCCGCGCTGGATGCGCGAACGACTGCGCGCCTGCGGCGTCCGCCCGATCAACAATATCGTTGACATCACAAACTACGTGATGCTCGAATACGGTCAGCCGATGCACGCGTTCGATTTGCGTTTTCTGAAAGGCAACCATGTCATCGTCCGTACGGCAAAGGACGGCGAACAGATCACGACCCTCGACGGGATCGACCGCGACCTTGACCCCTCGATGCTGGTCATCGCTGACGAAGAAAAGCCCGTCGCCGTCGCCGGCGTCATGGGCGGCGAGTACAGCGGCATCATGGACGACACCAACACGATCGTCTTTGAATCCGCGTGCTTCAACGGTCCCTCCACCCGCATTACAGCGAAAAAACTCGGCATGCGCACGGAGTCCAGCGGTCGCTTTGAAAAAGAGCTCGACCCGGCGTCCTGCATGCCCGCGATCCAGCGCGCGCTCGAGTTGGTCGAACTGCTCGACGCAGGCGACGTCATCTCCGGGATCATCGACTGTGACAAATCCAATCACACGCAGCGCACGCTCCCCTTCCGTCCTGATTGGGTCAACGACTTCATCGGCATCAACGTCAGTGCTGAAGAGCAGAAAGCGATCCTCGAACGGATCGACTTCAAAGTGGAAAACGACACGATCTACATCCCGTCGTTCCGCAACGATATTGAACATCAGGCGGATATCTCTGAAGAGATCGCGCGTTTCTACGGCTACCAGAACATCCCGAACCGCCCGCTGTCCGGCGTTGCCAACGCGAAAAAGACTCCGGCGCAGATTCTCGAACGCCGGATCTCCGACACGCTGCTCGGCTGCGGCCTTTCCGAAATCGCGACCTTCTCGTTCATCAGCCCGAAGCACTACGACAAGATCTGTCTTGCTGCAGACAGCCCGAAACGCAACAGCGTCGTCATCAGTAACCCGCTCGGCGAAGACACCAGCGTCATGCGCACGACCGTGCTCCCGTCGATGCTCGACGTGCTCGCCCGTAACTATAACAACCGCAACGAAAGCGCGAAGCTGTTCGAGATCTCCAACGAGTACATCCCGAACGGAGAAGACACGCTGCCCGACGAAAACCAGATGGGGACGATGGGCATGTACGGCGACGACTGCGATTTCTTTACACTCAAGGGCGTTGTGGAAGAGTTGCTGTATGCCTGCGGCGTGGACGAGTATGACGTTGCCGCTGTGACGGATGACCCGACCTTCCACCCGGGCAGAACCGCGGAAATCCTTGTCGACGGCAAACGGATCGCGCTGCTCGGCGAAGCTCACCCGACAGTGCTTTCCAACTACGAGATCGGCACGAAGGCGTACCTCGCGCAGGTGGATTTTGCGCTGCTGCTGCAAGTCGGCAACACCGACCGGAAGTATCATCAGCTGCCGCGCTTCCCGGCGTCCAACCGCGACCTCGCGTTCGTCTGCGACGCGGATCTGCCGGTGCTCAAGCTCGAAAAGATGATCGCCGCCGCCGTCGGCAAGATCCTCGAGAATATCGCGCTGTTCGACGTCTATGTCGGCGCACAGATTCCCGAAGGCATGAAGAGCGTCGCGTTCTCGATCCGGATGCGTGCCGCAGACCGGACGCTGACCGACGAGGAAGCCGACGCCGCAATGCAGCGCGCAATCAACGCGCTCAAAGAAATCGGCATTGAACTTCGTTCCTGATAATCCACAAATCAAAACCGCGCGCCGTGAAAACGGCACGCGGTTTCCTTATTTCAGTTGCACCTTATCTGTCGTACTGATGCGCCCAATAAATCGAGGTGAACAGAATATGCTTGAGGCTCGGCGCTGCGGCAAAGCAAAGCTTGCTTCTTGCGCCTGGAACGGGAATCTTCAAAAACGCCTTTTGCGGCGTCAGCTTGTCCATCCATTCGGCGTAGTCGCGCATAAACGAGATCTTGTGCGTCAGCGGCATGTGCGCACCGCGGTAACGCGTGTTGCCCATCGCGGCGACCTCGTGATAATACTGCTGTCCGGTTTCGGCGTAGGTATGCAGACTGCAGTCGGGATTCGTGAACATCCAGATGTCGATATCGCTCGCGTCGCCCGCATAGATAAACCGCTCTTTCGGGTGTCCAACAGCGTGATGGAACCAGGTGTGTGACCCGGGAAATCCTTCACGATCAGCGTTTTGTCGCCGAGGTCAATCTCGTCGCCGTCTTTCAGCGGGACGTATTCCGTCTCGCCTTTTTTCGTCATCAGGAGCTTATCGACCCACTTTTCAAGCTTTCTCGTTTTCGGATACTTCGCATACGTCGCAGTCACGATATCGTCAACCAGTTTGAAATAAACGTCCTTCGTGGTGAACGTCGGCAGGTCTTTTTCACCGATATACACCTTCTTGAAATGATGGTTGCCGTTTGCGTGGTCGGGATGAAAATGGGAATTGACGACGACAAGCTCTTTTGCAGTCAGCTTCGCAACATAGTCCTTGATATTGAATAGATCGAGTCCCGTGTCGAACAAAACCGCCTTCTTGCTGCCCTCGATCAGAAATTCGTTGACGATGCCGTCCTTGATCCGCGTGACGCCGTCGATGAGTTTTGCTTTCCCGTAACGAAAAATAACTTGTTCCTCCGATTCTATTTGCTTGATCAATAACCGTTTGAGTTATTATACATGATTGCATTGCCGTTTGCAGCAGGTTTTTCTCTATTCACAAAAAAGCAGCCCGCTGCGGGCTGCTTTTAGAATCATCACTTATTTATTGAGCAGGGTCGGAAGGAACTGCTTCAGGAACTTAATGAGTGTCTGAATGAAGTTCTGGACCATCTCTTTCCAGTTGACATTCTTGAAGATCACGATTCCGTTGTCGAGCTCTGGCGCATTCTCTTTCACCATCGGAGTCAGCGTATCGCCGTTGTCCTCTTCCCCTTCATACACCATAAACTGCGGCGCGCTCGGATCAGAGAACACTGTCATGTTGCCGTCCGCTTTCAGGAATTTGAACATGAAATTATGGATGATCTCCGGAAAGTCGCGATGCTCGCTGCCATAAATGTACCATGTAGTATCAGGAAGCACACTGGTGGATGCGTCAACCATCTTATCGGGAGAAATGTACTGATCCGTTCCGTTCTTCTTTGCCTTTGCGATATAGGAATCAGAAAGAGTATAGCCGTATTTCGCGGTCGTGGCGCCAAGGGAACCGAACTTCAGACTCACGGAATTATCGCCGATTTCATCATTTGTTTCGCAGATCGGCGTGACCTGATACGGACCGTATTTGGGATAATTGGCAAATCTCACACCGTTCGCAACAGCGTCAAGTACAATATCATTCACACGCTGACGAACCTTGGCGTCGTAGTTGTCCAATTTTTCAAGCAGGCCGGAGAACTCGTCTTCATAACCATCGAATACGCCCTTGCGCGCATCCTGATAATAGTCAGCGCCGACAAGCGACCAGATACCAGGCATCCTGCCGTAGGTTTCACGCAGGATATAAACGATCACTTCTTTATAAATCTTCGGAGCAAGCATTTGCAGACCGAGCATACCCGCATCCAGCAGCATTGTGTCACTGGTAAACTCTAAAAGAGTGTCAATCAGTTCAACGATCATCTGATCTTCGATCTGAATAAGATCACTGGTCTCTTTGAACCGGCGCAACGCTGCGCTGTCGAGCTGCATTCTGCCGCTGAACACTGCGCTGATGCCGTCCACGCCGGACGCGGACTGCACATAAAGCTGCACACAATTGATGTCTTCATAGCCGTACTCGGCAAGATAGGCCAGAATGACGTTGGCGCCCTCGCAGCGACCGACAAGATTCACCTTTTCCTGATTGGTCTGCGCCTTCACTTTCTGAATGTATTCATTCAGTTGTGCAGCCGTCTCAAAGGGATCGACACGCCAATCCTGATAGAAATTATACGAACGGAACTGATAAGAGCCGTCGCCGAATTTTCTGGCCTGCTGATTCCACCAGCTCATATCGATATGAGAACCGTCTGACGCTTCACCGTTTTTATCAAGCGTCCAACCGCTGATCACGGGAAGCAGCATCCCGAGCAGCTTTTCACGGTAGGCAGCCCACGATGCATCGTCGTCATTCTTGACAGCGTCGATAAAGAAAGGCATGCACTCCTTCACGGCGTCCGTAAGGAAACCTTCGGGCAAATCGCCGCCGTCATAAATTTTTTCGCCGCTCGGAAGATAAATATGTTCGCCCTGTCCCTGCAGATAGACATTCGGGACAGTAGTGCCCGCCTTTTCCGCGCCGAACGCAGGCACAGCCAGCGTCAGCACCATCACAAGCGCCAAAAGAATCGAAAGCGTTTTTTTCATGAAAATACATCTCCTTTTTCATATTAGATTTATTATATACGACCATTTCGTAAACATTGTGAACAAAAGATGAATTGCGATAGAAAAAAATACTTTAATGATTTATCTATAATGACGAAAAACACCCGCCTTGCAGCGGGTGTCTGTTATGAACCAAGCTCATTTATTGAGAAAGGTCGGCAGATACTGTTTGAAGAACGCGAGCAGAGCCTGAAGGAAACGCTGGAACATCTCTTTCCAGTTGACCTTCTTGAAGACCACTTCGCCGCTTTCAAACGATTCCGCGTTCTCTTCAACCATCGGGACAAGCGTATCGCCATGATCTTCTTCGCCCTGATAGAGCATATACTGCGGCGCGGTCGGATCGTCAAAGACAGTCAGATTGCCTTCGGCCTTCAGGAACTTCAGCATGAAATCATGGATGATGCCGGGGAAATCACGATGCTCTGAACCATAGATGAACCAGGTGGTGTCGCGGATCGAAGAAAGCACGGTCGAAGCGTCAACCATCTTGTCGGGAGAGATATACTGCGCGGTGCCGTTCTTTTCGGCTTTTGCGATGTAGTTCGCGCTCAGCGTGCTGCCGTACTTCGCGGTCGTAGCGCCGAGAGATGCAAACTTCAGCGAAACGGAGTTGTCGCCAATCTCATCATTTGTATCGCAGACCGGCTGGACCTGGAAGTTACCGTACTTCGCGTAGTTGGCGACCTTCACGCCCGCGGCGACAGCGTCGTCAATAATCGCGGGAATACGCTGACGCACTCTCGCGTCATAATGGTCGAGCTTTTCAAGCAGACCGGCGTATTCTTCTTCGTACCCTTCAAAGACGCCTTTTCTCGCCGCCTGATAATACTCGGGACCGACAAGCGACCAGATGCCGGGCATCGTGCCGTAGCTTTCACGCAGGACATAGACGATCAGTTCTTTATAAATCTTCGGCGCAAGGGCCTGAATCGCAGCCATACTGGCGTCCAGCAGCATCGTGTCGCCGGTGAACTCAAGCAAAGCGTCGATAAAATCATTGATGACCTTATCATCGCCCACTACATCATTGACCATATCGTTTGTCTCTTTGAAGCGGCGCAGCGCAGCGCCATCAAATTCCATCTTGCCGCTGAACAGCGCGTTCTCCAGATCGACGCCGTCGGCGGACATGACATAGAGCTCGATACAAGCAACGTCATCATAGCCGTATTCATCCAGATAAGCCAAAATCACGTTCGTGCCTTCGCAGCGGCCGACCAGATTGACCTTGGAAGCGCCGGTCCTGGACTTCACAAGCTGCACATATTCATTCAGGGTTTCCGCGTTGGCAAAAGGATCGATACGCCAATCCTGATAGAAGTTGAACGAACGGATCCGATACGAACCGTCGCCGTATTTGTTCGCGCCGGCATTCCACCAGCTCATGTCTTCAAGCTTGGAACCGTCAGATGCTTCGCCGTTCTTGTCAAGCGCAAACTTGCCGTAAACGGGCAGAAAGTATTCCATGAACTTTTCACGATAAGCAGCCCAGGACGCCTCGTCGTCGTTCTTCATCGCCTCTGTAAAGTACGGCATGCAGTCCTTCACTGCACTGGACAGGAACCCGTCGGGCAGATCACCGCCGTCATAGATGACCGTACCGTCGGGCAGCGCAATATGGGAACCCTGACCCTGCA
Source organism: Clostridia bacterium (assembly GCA_017544665.1). Classification (GTDB taxonomy): domain Bacteria; phylum Bacillota; class Clostridia; order Oscillospirales; family Acutalibacteraceae; genus UBA6857. Next base: position 6,510 of record JAFYDS010000136.1, read on the forward strand.
TATAGATATTCGGGATCGCCGTGCCCTGCTTCTCCGCGGCAAAAGCGGGTACCGCCAGAGTCAGCAGCATCACGAGCGCCAACAGGATTGAAATTGTTTTTTTCATAATAAGTGACTCCTTTGTTTTATTTATGTTATTGTACATAATCAAATTGATTTTTATGTGAACAAAGAATGAATTTACGCCTGCGCCATCTTCATTTGACATTCTTTTATAACAGCAAAAAAGCACCTGCCTTTCAGCAGGTGCAAAATACCAAGATTCAAAAACAAGATTACAGCACCGCAACCTTGTCGCGGATCATCTGCGCCGCTTTTGCCGCGGCGGGCTGCGTTTCAGCTTTGATGTTCTTCACGGTGTTGACGATAATCTTGCCGGCACCGGAAAACGCGCTCTTGAACGTCTCCTTCGCCTGCGGCTCGACTGCCTTCCACGCCTTGACCGCGCCGCCGACGGCGGAACCGATGTGCTGCGTCAGACCGGTCAGCGTCACCTGCCCCGTCGCTTCGATCAGCTTGTTCGCCACGGCGTCGACCACGGCGCTCTGCGCGTCAGACACGCGGGTAACGATATCGGACAACGCCACGTCGGTGATCTTCGCAAGAATATCGACGTCGGCGCGGGTCTGCAGTTCACCGTTCACGATCTGCCACGATTTGATGTCGTGCTGGAGCGGACCGAGCGGGAGATTGCTCGTGACCGCCGTATAGTCGTAGTCGTGCGAAAGCAGCATGCCGACGAAAGACGAATGCGGTACAAGGTGGCGGTAGCGCGGCAGGATCTCATCGTATTCCTTCAGATGGAACAGACGGTAATCGCAATAACCGGGACCGTCGTTGTTATAGACCGTGCGGATACGCGCGCGGATCGCGTCGGACGTTTTCAGCGCGGCATAGAGCGCCAGATGGCCGCCCTTGCTGTGGCCGCAGAGAATGATCGGCCGGTCGAATGCAGCAGCTGCTTTTTCGAGATAATCCACCGCGAGCTGATAGGACGGGATCTCCTTGCGGGCGAAAATATCAAGGTCCTCTTTCCAACCGAGGATCGTGTCGTCCGTACCGCGATAAACGATCACCATCGTGCCGTCCGGCAACAGGAAGGTGCCGGCGCCGAACTGAACGGCGGGGTTCGCGGAAAGCAGCTCTTTCACGCCGACGATCTGCATCTCGGCAAACCGCGGCTGGACCGCCATGCTCTGGATA
>JAFYDS010000137.1 GCA_017544665.1 Clostridia bacterium
GTCCTACTATCCCTATTGGCACGGCACGCTCGAAAACCTTGCGGCGGTGCTGTCCGACGTGGCCGAGACCTACGATAAAAAGGTCATGGTCATGGAAACGTCCTACGCCTATACGCCCGACGACACCGACTTTTCCGGCAACACGATCGGCGAAGGCACGGCGGGCGTCGTCAAAAGCTATCCGTATACCGTGCAGGGACAGGCGAACAGCGTGCGCGACATCATCGACACGGTCGTGAATCAAACGACGAACGGCATCGGCGTGTGCTATTGGGAGGGCACGTGGATCACCGTCGGCACCGAATCGTGGGAGCAGAACAACGCGCTGTGGGAGCAGTACGGCTCCGGCTGGGCGAGTCAGTTTGCCGCCGGCTACGATCCGAACGATGCGGGCAAGTATTACGGCGGCTGCGCGGTCGATAACCAGGCCATGTTCGGGCCGGACGGCAAGCCCCTGGAGAGCCTGCGCGTCTTTAACCTTGTGCGCTACGGCAACGAGGTCGAGGTGCAGCCCGACGCCATCGAGGACACGGTGCTGTTCTTCGATCTGAATGGTACGATCACGCTGCCCGAAACCGTCAATGCGGTCATGAACGATGATTCCAAGCAGCCGGTGAAGGTGACGTGGAACGTCACGGACGCGGAAATCGAAGCAATGTATGCGGGCGGGCCGCAGACGTATGTGCTCACCGGCGACGCGGACGGGCATCTTGCCAAGGCATACATCAATATGATGGAGTTCAATTTTCTCACCAACGACGGCTTCGAGACCGGCGAAATTGAGCCGTGGGTGCTGACGCAAAACGGCAAGGCGGACGAGCTGTTTGTGGAAAAGAAGCTGACCGACTCCAAGACCGGCGAATACCACTACCATTTCTGGAGCGCGGCAAAGGATTCGGTCGATTTCTCGCTGGAGCAGACCGTGGAGGGGCTCGAACCGGGAACATACAAGTTCGCCATCTCGATCATGGGCGGCGACGCGGGCGAGCATGAGGTGTATGCCTATGTGCTCGTGGACGGCGTCGAGGTCGGCCGCGCGCCCATGGAGATCACTTGGTACGGCGAATGGCACACCGGCACCGTCACCGATATCGCCGTGACCGAGGGACAGACCGTCACGGTCGGCATCCGCGTCAAGTGCACGGGCGACGGCAACGGCGCATGGGGCAAGATCGACGATGCAATGCTGAACTCGCAGGGATAAGACAGGCATACGGCAAAGGCTCGGAACATCCGGGCCTTTTTTGTATGGATTTCACGTCCTTCTTTTTCTTTCATGAGAAAGAAAAGGAAGAACCAAGAAAAAGAAAGCAGGGATTTTGGGGAAATGCGCGATGCAAGTTCCCTTAATACATAAATCCATGCCTTCTTTTGGGTACCTTTTCTTCCTCATGGAAGAAAAGGCACGGCATAATCCCATCATACCAACAAAAAAGCAGCCCCGCATGGGACTGCTTTCGTGCTGTGTTACTCCGCCTTCTTCGCGGCGGCCGCGGCGGTCTTGCGCTTGCGCGGAGCCGGGAGCGGCTTCGGGTCGGCGTCGGCGTCGCGGATCAGACGCGGCGGGGCGACCTTGTTGATCGTGTCCGCGGTGATCTCGCAGGTCTTTACGTCCGGCTGCGAGGGGATGTCGTACATAATGTCGAGCATCACATCCTCCATGATCGCGCGGAGGCCTCTAGCGCCGGTGCGGCGTTCGATGGCCTTGTGCGCCACGGCCTTGAGCGCGTCCTCGGTGACGACA
>JAFYDS010000138.1 GCA_017544665.1 Clostridia bacterium
GCAAGGCGGCGATCGCGCTCGGCGCACACGCGGGCAACCTCGCGAGAGCCGTGGCGCAGAAAGCCGGCGGCTCCGGCGGCGGAAAACCCGATATGGCGATGGCGGGCGCGAAGAACATTGACGCGCTGCCCGAAGCGATCAAAGCGGCTGCCGACCTGCTCGGCGCCATGCTGCAATAAGGAGGTTCCAACATGAACGATTGTATTTTCTGCAAAATCGCAAGCGGCGAGATCCCGTCCACGAAGGTCTATGAGGACGACACCGTCCTCGGCTTCAAGGATCTGTCTCCCCAGGCGCCGGTCCATGTGCTGCTGATCCCCAAGACGCATATCACGTCCTGCGACGACATCACGCCGGAAAACAGCGCCGTTGTCGCGCACATCTTCGAAGTCGCGGCAAAGCTCGCCAAAGAGTTCGGTCTGACGAACGGCTACCGGATCGTCAACAACTGCGGCGAAGACGGCGGCCAGACCGTGAAGCACCTGCATTTCCACATGATGGGCGGCCGCGTGTTCGGTTGGCCGGCAGGTTAAGTTGTCAGTCGTCAGTCAACAGTCAACAGTTGTTTGTTATAGAAAGGAAGCATATAGTATGAAAACCTATAAAATGACCATTGCGGGGCTGGAACGCGAACTGCCGATCTGCGAAGTCAACGAGCATCTCGATATCGCGGGTTTTGTCATTTTCGGCGACGTGGAGATCACCATTGCGTCGGCGAAGGCGCTGCTGGAAAAATGCCCCGATTTCGATTACATCGTTACGCCGGAAGCCAAGAGCATCCCGCTCGCCTATGAGATGGCGAAGCAGAGCGGCAAGCCGTACTTCGTCTGCCGCAAGGGTCCGAAGCTGTATATGAAGAATCCGGTTTCCGCAAATGTGCACTCGATCACGACCGCCCGGATGCAGACCGTGTATCTGGACTCTGCCGAAGGCGAAAAGCTCCGCGGCAAACGCGTGCTGATCGTGGACGACGTGATCTCGACGGGCGAATCGCTCGCGGCGGTGAACGTGCTGGTCAAGCAGTTCGACGCCAACATCGTCGGTCAGGCTGCTGTGCTCGCCGAGGGCGACGCCGCGAAACGCGACGACATCATCTTCCTCGAAGAGCTGCCGCTGTTCTTTAAGTAAACCGAACGCTGCCCGGAGCGATCCAAGCGACCGCTCCGGGTATTCTTTGCGCAAAGGAGAAAGCTATGAAACGACCGCTTGCCGTTGTGGGGCTGACGCTGTTTTTCGTCATGCTCGCGCTCTCGTTTCTTTCCGCCTCGCGTGCGGCTGTTGCCGCGGGCGCGGTCTTTTTTGGGTTGCTGCTGGGCTCTGTTCTGCACCCGCGTCTGCGCCGTAGTGGCTTTTGGCCGACGCTTTGTTTCAGCGGGCTGCTCGGGTGTCTGCTGTTTCTTTCGTTCTGTGCCCTGCAGCGGCAGCCGGCGCTCTCTCTTGCCGGTACGCGCGACGTGCTGACCTGCGAAGCGAGAAGCTACCCGACGCCGAACAGCACCGGCAAACGGCTGAACGTGACGGCGAAGGTGACGCTCGACGACGGGACGCGCGTACCCGGTTCTGTGCAGTTGTCCTTGCCGCGCTATGAACAGAGCGCCGCGGAGATCGAGCCGGGCGATACGGTCCGCTTTACGGGGACGCTCTACGCGCTCGGCGGAGACAACGCCTCCGTCATTCGCTCGTACCACAGCCGTTCTATCTTTCTCGGCGCGAACCCGATTTTGAATCTGACGGTCGAAAAGGCTTCATATGTCTCGCCTTACCACCGGATCCTGCGCTGGCGGCAAAGGCTGATCCAGACGCTCAGCCGCGCTTTCGAGCCGGAGCAGGCGAGCTTTGTTACCGCCGTCTTGTTCGGCGACAAGAGCACGATGCCGGACGACCTCTACACCGCTTTCCGCCGCGCCGGCGCCGCGCATATCATGGCGGTCTCGGGGCTGCACCTTTCGGCGTGGATCTTCTTTCTGCTGTCGATCTGGAAAAAGCGGACGCAGGACCTGCGCCGCGCGGGACTTGTACTCTCCGGCGTCACGCTGCTGCTGATGGCGCTCGCCGCGTGCAGCGGTTCGGTGCTGCGTGCCGGGCTGATGATGCTGGTCTATCTGTTCGGTCTGGTGCTGCGCAAAAACGCGGACGGGCTCAATTCGCTCGGCTTCGCGTGTCTCGCGATTCTTTGTGTGCGTCCGGCGTTCTGTTTCCATGTCGGCTTCATTCTCTCCGTGTTGTCAACGCTCGCGATCCTGACGGTCGCGCTGCCGCTGACGGAGCGTAGCCGCGCAAAGATCGGCGCGCGGATCAGACAGCCGGTTCTCGGCGGGGCGCTCGGCGCCTGCGCCGCCTCGGCAATTATCAGCGTCTGCGTCACCGTCGTGACGCTGCCGGTCCAGATCGGCGCGTTCGGGTCGGTGTCGCTCGTGACGGTCGTCACCAATCTGCTCTTAATGCCGTTTTTGCTGCCGCTGCTGGTGTTCGGCGGGCTCTTTTTGCTGCTGCACTGGGTCCCGCTGCTCGGCACGCTGCTGCACTTTTTGA
>JAFYDS010000139.1 GCA_017544665.1 Clostridia bacterium
AAACGATTGAAAGAAAGCGCAACCTCTTCGCGCAGCGCGTGCTGACGCTGGTGCTGATCTTTGTCGCTGTCTTCACGGTGACGTATATCGTCGGGCTTGCCGCCACGCGGCACAACACCCGGGCGCTTGTGGAGCCGACCGAAACGGCGGCGGAAGAAACTCGGAGCGACAGCAAGAAGGGCGGCAAAAAAGAGAGCGGAGAAGAAAACGGCGAGGAGCAGACGACGCAGCCGGTGGAGAGCAACGGACACACGATCTACCTGACCTTCGACGACGGCCCGGGTCCCTACACCGAAAAGCTGCTCGATATCCTCAAGGAGCACGACGTCAAGGCAACGTTCTTCGTGACGCACGCGATCCCCAAGCTGGAGAGCGTGATCAAGCGCGAATACAAGGAGGGGCACTCCGTCGGCGTCCACTCCTATTCGCATAACTACGAAAAGATCTACGTTTCCTCGGAAGCGTTCTGGGAAGACTTCAACGCCATGCAGGAAGTGATCGTCAACCAGACGGGCGAAGAGACAAAGCTGATGCGCTTCCCCGGCGGCAGCTCCAACACCATCAGCGAAAAGACGACAAAGGGGATCATGACGCAGCTTGTCAAAGAGGCGGGCGAAAAGGGATTATCGTACTTTGACTGGAACGTGGCGAGCGGCGACGCCGCCAAAAACATCTCGGGGAGCGAGGTGCTGCAAAACTGCAAGGTCGGCGCGGCGAACCATAAGAATGCGCTGATCCTTTGCCACGACGTCAAGGAATACACGGTCAACGTGATGGACGAGTTCATCACCTGGGCGAAAGAGAACGGCTACACCTTCGCCGCTCTCACGCCGGAAAGCGACGGCGCCCACCATCTGGTGAAAAACTGAATCGAACAGCCGCCTGCGGGCGGCTGTTACAGTTTACAGTGTGCAGTTTGCAGTGTGCAGTGACGTGAAAAAGGTCTGCTGCTTCGGCGGCGATTCTTCCCTCAAAGAGGGAGGCTTTTTTGTGACCGCCCTTACGGCTTCATTCCAAATTCTTAATTTCAAATTCCACTATACACTCCACACTCCACACTAAAAAAAGCGCCCCGCAGGGCGCTTTCATATTTTAGACGTTCAGCGCGATCTGTTCGCGCGGAATGACCAGCCGCATATCGGGGTACATCTGGCGCAGCAGCGCGCAGTAGCCCTCGACGTCCATCCGTTTGGTCAGCGGGGGGAAGGCGTCGTCAAAGTGATCAAAGACGATCGTCTTCGGGCGGATCGACGCGACGCAGCCGGCGGCGATGGAGGCGATGTTCGTGTTGCCGGCGTAGGGGAAGACCATCACGTCCGGATTCTTCGGATAGACCGTCATCGCGTCGATGCCGTAGGAGCCCATGATCAACACGGTTTTGCCTTCGGCGCAGACCTCGTAGATGACGATCTCGCTGCCCTCCGGCAACCGTCCCGCCTGCCGCAGCATCCACAGCGAGCGCGGGGCCTGCAGCACGCATTTCGTGATGACCGAGGAGATGTAGTTCATGTTGAAGTCCACATGGTGTCCCGCATGGACGCGCACGGAAAAATCGCCGATCGTGAACGTGTCGCCGCGTTCGATACAGTGGATCCGCTGCGGCGGGATCCCGTCGCGCATCAGGCTCGCGCGGGGCGTCTTGGTACAATAGACCGGGACGTTTTCGTCCGCTTTCATCAGCTTCGGTACGTCCATCAGGTGGTCAAAATGACCGTGTGTGATCAAAACCGCGTCATAGCCGGTGTAATCTTCGATCGTGACCGGCAGCAGCTTTCGGTTGCGGCGAATGAACGGGTCAAAGAGGATGCGCGTGTTGCCCGATTCCAACGCGATCGACGCTGTGCCAAACCAGGTCAGCTTCATATCGTCTCTCCTGCATCAAAAAAAGACTATTACAATTATTATTTTACGGAAATGAATCCTAATAATCAACACAATATTGTGAAAAATGTTTCGAATTTGTGAACTGCTCTGAAACGGTCTATGTACCCCAAAAAGCGACAGATTTGCGCTTTTTCGGCGAAAAGGCGGGAGAGTGACCGCTCACTTCTTTCATCTTTGTGACTGTCCTGTTATCTTTTTGCGCGAAAGGAGAAAGGCGGCGGCAAAAACTTCTTACAAGGAATCCGTCGCTTTCTGCGTGTTCCTCATTGACAAAAGCGGGGCTTATATATTATAATAAACAATAACCTTCAAAAAGCCGAAAGAAGAAAGGAAGAGGACCATGGCAACCTATATCAACGAACCTTCCCATACTTTCAACGAATACCTGCTGATTCCGGGGTATTCCTCCAGCGCGTGCGTCCCGGCGAACGTCTCGCTGAAAACGCCGCTGGTCAAATTCAAGAAAGGCGAGGAACCCGCCATCTCTTTGAATATCCCGATGACGTCCGCCATCATGCAGTCCGTTTCCGGCGACCGGCTCGCGGTCGCGCTGGCGAAGAGCGGCGGCGTTTCGTTTATCTACGGCTCCCAGACCGTGGCGGATGAAGCCGCGATGGTGGCGCGGGCGAAATCGTACAAAGCCGGCTTTGTGTCGAGTGACTCCAACCTGACGCCGGACGCGACGCTCGCTGATGTGCTGGCGCTCAAGGAAAAGACCGGACACTCCACGGTCGCTGTGACCAGTGACGGCACCGCCAGCGGCAAACTGCTCGGCATCGTGACGGGCCGCGACTACCGCGTGACGCGCATGAGCACCGACCTCAAGGTCAGCGAATTCATGACGCCGCTCGACAAGCTCGTGACGGCGAAAGAGGGGACGACCCTCGCCGAAGCGAACGACATCATCTGGGACAACAAGCTAAACTCCCTGCCCATCGTCACCGACGACGGCAGACTGCTCTATTTCGTGTTCCGCAAGGACTATGAATCGCACAAGGAGAACCCCGACGAGCTGCTCGACGCGCACAAGCGCTTTGTTGTCGGCGCCGGTATCAACACCCGCGACTATGCCGACCGCGTCCCGGCGCTGGTCGATGCGGGCGCAGACGTGCTCTGCATCGATTCCAGTGAAGGTTTTTCCGAATGGCAGAAGCTGACGATCGAATGGATCCGCGCGCGCTACGGCGACACGGTGAAGGTCGGCGCGGGCAACGTCGTCGATGCGGAAGGCTTCCGCTTCCTCGCGGACTGCGGCGCGGACTTCGTCAAGGTCGGCATCGGCGGCGGCTCCATCTGTATCACCCGCGAGACCAAGGGCATCGGCCGCGGCCAGGCGACGGCGCTGATCGACGTCTGCAAGGCGCGCGACGCCTACTTCGAAGAGACCGGCGTCTATGTGCCTGTCTGCTCCGACGGCGGTATCGTCTATGACCATCATCTGACGCTGGCGCTTGCCATGGGCGCCGACTTCGTGATGCTGGGCCGCTACTTCGCCCGCTTCGACGAAAGCCCGACCGAAAAGCTTTTCTTCGGCGGCACCTATGTCAAGGAATACTGGGGCGAAGGTTCCAACCGCGCGCGCAACTGGCAGCGCTACGACATGGGCGGCGACAAGAAGCTCTCCTTCGAAGAGGGCGTCGACTCCTATGTGCCTTACGCCGGTCCGCTGAAGGACAACGTCGACCGCACGCTTTCCAAGGTCCGCTCGACCATGTGCAACTGCGGCGCGCTGAATATCAAGGAATTCCAGCAGAAGGCGAAGCTGACGCTCGTCTCCGCGACCAGTATCGTCGAGGGCGGCGCGCACGACGTCATCCGCAAGGAAAGCAGCAGCGGCAAACAGTAATCTGACAACGGAACGGAGGATCACAATGTCTGACAGATCATCCTACATCTCTCCCTTTTCAACAAGATATTCCAGCAAAGAGATGCAGTGTCTCTTTTCCAACGACCATAAATTCAAAACGTGGCGGCGGCTCTGGATCGCGCTGGCGAAAGCCGAACAGCAGCTTGGGCTTGCCATCACGGACGAACAGATCGCCGAGCTCGAAGCGCACAAGGACGACATCAACTACGACGTTGCCGAAGCGCGCGAAAAGGAAGTGCGCCACGACGTCATGAGCCACGTCTATGCCTACGGTAAGCAGTGCCCGGCGGCGGAGCCGATCATCCACCTCGGCGCGACGAGCTGCTATGTCGGCGACAACACCGACGTGATCATCCTGCGCGAAGCGGGCGAGCTTGTTCTCAAAGAGTGCGCGCAGGTGCTGCGCAATCTCGCCGCGTTTGCCGAAAAATACAAGGCGATGCCTTGCCTTGCCTATACCCATCTCCAGCCCGCGCAGCTGACCACGGTCGGCAAGCGCGCGACACTCTGGATGAACGAGCTGCGCGAAGATATGGAAAACATGGAGTTCCAGCTGTCCCGCCTGCAGCTGCTCGGGTCCAAGGGCACAACAGGCACCCAGGCCAGCTTCATGGAACTGTTCGACAACGACGAGGAAAAAGTGAAGAAGCTCGAAGCGCTGATCGCCGCCGACATGGGCTTTGCGGGCTGTGTGCCGGTCTCCGGTCAGACCTATTCGCGCAAGATTGATTCCTACTTCCTCGCGGTGCTCTCCGGCGTGGCGCAAAGCGCCTGCAAGTTCGCCAACGACCTGCGTATTTTGCAGTCGTTCGAAGAGATGGAAGAGCCCTTCGGCAAAAACCAGATCGGCTCGTCCGCGATGCCCTATAAGCGCAACCCGATGCGCTCTGAGCGTATCTGCTCGCTCGCGCGCTACGTCATGGTCGACGCGCTGAACGCGCCGATGACGGCGTCCACCCAGTGGTTCGAGCGCACGCTCGACGACAGTGCCAACAAGAGAATCAGCGTCGCGGAGGCGTTCCTCGCGGTCGATGCGATTTTGCAGATCTATATCAACGTCACCGACGGTCTCGTAGTCTACGAAAAGGTCGTGGAGCGCCGTGTGATGGAAAAGCTGCCGTTCATGGCGACGGAAAACATCATGATGGAATCCGTCCGCCGCGGCGGCAACCGGCAGGAGCTGCACGAAAAGCTGCGCGTCCATTCCCACGCGGCGGCGGCGAAAGTCAAGCTTGAGGGCGGCGTCAACGATCTGATCGACCGGATCGCGGAAGACGACAGCTTCCCGCTCAGCAAAGCGGAGATCGAGCAGCACCTTGACCCGACAAAATACACCGGCCGCGCCGCCGGACAGGTGGACGAGTTCCTCTCCGGCGTGATCGCGCCGATTCTGGCAAGATATCCGGATGAAACGATCAAGGCGGAATTGAACGTCTGATAAGAGGTAATACTATGGCTAAGACCTATCTCATCGTCGGCGCGGGGCGCAGCGGGATCGATTCTGCGAAGCTGCTGCTGCAGCTGGGCGAAGATTTTGTCCTCTTCGACGGCAAGACCGACCTTGATACTGCCGCCGTGTGCGAGCGGATCGGCAAGCCTGACTGCCGCTTCATCCTCGGCGCGCTGAAAGAAGGCGACCTCGACGGGATCGACGTCTGCGTGACGAGTCCCGGCGTACCGCTGTTTTCCGACGTATTACAGGCGGTCGCCGCAAAAGGGATCCCCATCTGGAGTGAGATCGAGCTCGCGTACCGCCACGACAAGGGCACGGTGATCGCAATCACCGGCACCAACGGCAAAACGACGACGACCGCGCTGACCTATGCGATCTTCAAGGCGTGGAACGAGCATACGCTGCTTGTCGGTAATATCGAGATCCCCTATACGGGACTCGTGCTCGAGAGCGTCGATGGCGGCTACACCGTCGCCGAGATCAGCTCGTTCCAGCTCGAGACGATGCGCACGGTCAAGCCGAAGGTGTCCGCGATCCTCAACATAACACCCGACCACCTCGACCGCCACGGTTCGATGGACGGTTATATCGCCGTGAAGGAATCCATTACGCAGAATCAGGACAAAAGCGACTTTTGCGTCCTCAACTACGAGGACGACGTGCTGCGCGGCTTCGGCGCGAAAGCGCCCTGCAACGTCGTGTTCTTCTCATCCCGGCGGGTGCTGGACGAAGGCTGGTACTACCGTGACGGCGCGATTTATCTTTGTGAAAACGGTGAAACAACGCAGCTGCTGCGGACCGACGAAGTCCATCTTGTGGGGCTGCACAACTTTGAAAACATCATGGCCGCCGCGGCGATGGCGCACTGCGCCGGCGTGCCGCTCGATATCATCCGCAACGCGACGAAGCAGTTCGTTGCCGTTGAGCACCGGATCGAGTTCGTCCGCGAAAAGGACGGCGTGAAATACTATAACGACAGCAAGGGCACCAACACCGACGCCGCGATCAAGGCGATCGAAGCGATGCCCGGACCGACGGTCCTGATCGGCGGAGGCTACGACAAGCACGCCGATTTCACCGACTGGGTCGCGCGTTTCCCCAGCAGGGTCAAAAAGCTGATCCTTCTCGGACAGACGGCGCAGCAGATCGCCGCGACCTGTGACAAACTGGGCTTTTCCGCTTACTGCTTTGTCGACTCGCTTGAAGAAGCGGTCAGAATCGCGCACGACGCGGCAAGAAGCGGAGACTGCGTGCTGCTTTCTCCCGCCTGCGCGAGCTGGGGTATGTTCAAGAACTATCAGCAGCGCGGGACCATGTTCAAAGATTTTGTCCGCGCGCTTTGACCGGCATACCGTAAACGCGGCTTTCCCATCCACTTAAAACCATAGGAGCGTATTTGTCATGTTTGAAAAACTCGTTTCCATTCTGCTGGTGCCGTTTTTGTTCCTGCAGACGATGCTGCCGACATTTCTCGGCAACCGCTACGATCCCGCCAAATTTGACGCGGATCGCGCGTCGCTGCACTCGCTTTCCGATTATATCGAGTATGTGGAGAACAACGGCGCGCCGTCCTATTCCACCGCCGTCTTTGTCAATAAGCTCGCGCCGCTTCGTCAGCTGCTGCGGACACTGAACGGCCGTCCGTTCGCGAAGGAGGACGAAAAGTACCTCAACACAAAGATCGACGACACGCTGACCGAGATTTGCGCCTATATTGCGCAGGAAAGCGGGATGGATATTGCCATGCTGATCGGTTCGGTGCCGAATCTCAACTACCCGGCGGAGCTGCTGGTCAACAAGCTTCACGTCGACCCGGGGCAGATCCGCGAAACGTTCTTTGAAATGCGCGATAAGGCGTACGCGAGCGGCAACACCTTCCTCGGCTATATTCTGTATCTCCTCGGCGTGTATTACAGCGTCATCAGCGAGGTGTCTTTCTACGCGCAGCCTTACGGCGAAAATCCCGACGAGATCGAGGTCATCATGGATATCGTGCTCGGCGACGGCGAGCAGATCGAAATGCACCCCGGCATCATTATCAACACCCAGACGGGCGAAGTGCACGGCTGGACAGATAAGGGCCTGATCGACGTCGGCTTCGATTTCAACTGGAAGGACGTCCTGATTTACGGCGCGGTCCACGCCTGGCAGCGTGCGCTCGGGTTCAGCACGATCTACGACCTTTTGGCGAACGCGACCCCGCTGTTTAATATGAACACCCGCCGGTTCCATTTCGACTACAACGGTAAGGAATGGATGATCCAGATCTGGAAAGGCAACTACGGGCTTGTGACCAACGGCGTCGAAGTCGGCGTGTATAACCGCGAGAAGGGGAGCCTCGGCACCTTCTACAACGCGGCGGGCGACGACGAACTGATGATGATGTCCGCTTCTCTGTATCATGGCGATACGCGCCTGTTTACAAAGGGGCCGGAGATGCACTGGTGGCTCAGCGCGTTCAAGCTCAGCAAAACGATCTATCAGCCGAAGGATCTGACGATGACCTTCACGATCGAAATGAAGGACGAAGCGATGCTGCAGGCGTTCACCGCCGCGATCGACAACCATGGCGCCCACGACGTGACGTACACCGTAGATGGATTGACCGTCTCAGCACGATATTAAAGATGATATTAAAGATATAGAAAAGCCGCCCGACGGGGCGGCTATTTTTGTTGGGACGATTCAAACGGGAAGAACGGGGAACAGATCGGTTTCCATGAAATCCACCCCGCAGGCTGCGCAGCGCAGGGCCTCCTCCTTGTCGTTGACGGTGAAGCAGCTGACCCAGCGGTCCTTGTCGTGAAAACGCTGTACTACATCCGCCGTCAGACTTTCGTGGTTCATGTCAAGATCGAAGCCTAAAAACAACGCGACCTTTGCGTTGAAATTATAGGTGTTCGTGGCCAGCATGATGCGCAGATCGGGAAACGCAATGTGCGCCACTAATAGCACGAGCAGCTCGAACGATTGAAACTCACATTTTTGCAGATCATAGTGTTCCTTTGCCAGCTTGAACACCTCCACGATCTTGAAGATCGGGAAATAGCCCTTCAACTCAATGAAACAAAACAAATCGTTCTCTTTGCAAAGGTCAAAGTATTCCGCCAAAGTGCAAAGATACAGCGTGGTGTCGGTGTATTCGTTTTTCAGCGGCTGGGCAGTCAGCTCACGATAGGTGTGTCTGGCAATCTTCATCATCGTGCCGTCCGCCATTTCGATCTCTTCGCCGTGACTCAGAACAAACACGCCGTCTTTCGTCATGCGGACGTCAGTCTCGACACCGGAGAAGCCTGCTTCAGCTGCTTTTTGAAACGATTCGATGGTGTTTTCCTGATAGTAAGCGGAATAGCCTTTGTGCCCGATCATGGCAACCTGATGCTGCGTCTCGTCCTTTTGCGGCTGCTCCGGCAAAGCAAAGCTGAGGCAGCAGCAGGAAAAAACAAGGATTGCGGCGAGAAAAAAAGAAAACAAACGTTTCATCACAGATACCTCCGTTTCAACTTATCGTTGTACTCTTGCGCTGCCGCCGCCCATGAGGGCTTCGACTTCCGCTTTGCGCGCCATGGTCGTGTCGCCGGGCGTGGTCATCGCCAGTGCGCCGTGTGCCGCGCCGTATTCCACGGCTTTTGCGGCGTCGCCGGTGGTCATCAGCCCGTAGATCAGACCGCTCGCGAACGAGTCGCCGCCGCCGACGCGGTCGAGGATCTCCAAATTATTGTAATCCTTCGCCTTGTAGATTTCTCCGTCCGCCCAGCAGATCGCGCTCCAGTCGTTGACCGTGGCGGTCTTCACGGTGCGCAGGGTCGTCGCGACCGCCTTGAAGTTCGGATAGGTCTTGGCGGCCTCGTTGATCATCTTTTTATAACCGTCGAGGTTGAGCGTCTTGAGGTTCTCGTCGTTGCCCTCGATCTCGAAGCCGAGGCAGGCGGTGAAGTCCTCTTCGTTGCCGATCATCACGTCGACATACTTCGCAACCTCGCGGTTGACCTCGCGCGCCTTCTTGAGACCGCCGATGGCGCTCCACATGG
>JAFYDS010000140.1 GCA_017544665.1 Clostridia bacterium
AACCACGTCGCCGACCGAAAGGTTCTGTGCGCCGGTGACAATCTGGATTTGTTCAGCCGCGCCGACATTCACCATGCAGATCCACATGTGGTCGGAATCCGGGTGACGTTCGAGTGTTTCGATCTTACCTGTGACGATGTTGGAAAGTTCGGCGCCTTCTTTTTCAAACGCTTCGACCTTGGAGCCGGACAGCGTCATTTCGTCGGCAAATTCTTTATCGGTACAGTTGAGGTCAACAAAGTCGAGTACCCATTTTTTGGAAAGATTCATACTGCAGGCACCTCCTTAAAACTGGCTGAGAAAACGCATGTCGTTTTCATACAGCAGACGCATATCGTCGATGTTGAAGCGGAACATGACCAGACGTTCCAGGCCGATGCCGAACGCGAAGCCGCTGTAAACGTCGGGATCTACGCCGCAGTTCTTGAGCACCTTCGGGTGGACCATGCCGCCGCCGAGGATCTCGATCCAGCCTTCGCCCTTGCACATCGGGCAGCCTTTGCCGCCGCAGTTGAAGCAGGAAACGTCGATTTCGCAGGAAGGTTCGGTGAACGGGAAGTGGTGCGGACGCAGACGGATCTTGGTGTCTTCGCCGTACAGGCTCTTCGCAAATGATTCAAGGTTGCCCTTGAGATCCGCCATCGTGATACCCTTGTCCACGACAAGCCCTTCGATTTGGTGGAAGATCGGAGAATGCGTCGCATCGACGGCGTCGGAACGGTAAACGCGGCCCGGCGCGATGACACGGATTGGGGGCTTCTGCTGTTCCATCACGCGGATCTGGCAGGGGGACGTCTGTGTACGCAGAAGCATGTTTTCCGTGATGTAGAACGTATCCTGCGTGTCGCGCGCCGGATGTTCCTTCGGAATGTTCAACGCTTCAAAGTTGTAATAGTCCCATTCGACTTCGGGACCGCTCGCGACAGAGAAGCCCATACCGTAGAAGATCTCCTTCACTTCGTCGAGCACGATCGACAGCGGGTGCTTGTGACCGAGTTCATGCTTGTTGGACGGCATGGTCACGTCGATCTTTTCCGCCTTCAGCTTTTCTTCCTGCATCCGCTCTTTGACCTGCTCCACATTCTGCTGAATGCGCGCTTCGATATCGGCGCGGATGTCGTTGGCGAGCTGACCGATCACGGGGCGTTCCTCCGCCGTCAGTTTGCCCATGCCTTTGAGGATCGCCGTCAGCTCGCCCTTCTTGCCGAGAAAGCGGACGCGCGCGGCGTCGAGATCCTGCAGTGAGCGCGCCTGCTGTAGCGCCTGCGCCGCTTTTGCGCGGATCTCTTCGAGTTGCTGTTTCATGTTGAAATCAGTCCTTTCTTAAAAGTACGATGTTGTTGCGGGACAAAAGAAAAACTTCATCCCTTCGAAAGCCGCAGAACGGCTGAAGTAGGGACGAAGACAAACTCCGCGGTACCACCCTGATTTTTGCTTTGGATATTTCCGGAGCAAACACTCTTGTACCATATAACGGTCGTAACCCGTCGCAGCCTACTGTATGGTTCAGCCGCGCCGCTCCAAAGTGAACTTCAACGTACAAATCCGGGAAAACGGTTTCCAGCTAATGCCGTTTCTCTCTGACCCATTCGGACGTTTACTCTCTTTTTCATCGCGTTGTCCCCAATAATTTAGCACAGAATGAAAATAATTGCAAGAGAAGTTTGAATAAGACTTTGATTTTTTTCGAATGTGTGGTAGAATAAGTAGAAATCAAACGGAAAGGCGGCTTGATTATGCGTCTTTTGACCAGCGATGAAATGAAACGGGTGGAAGCCAACGCGACCCAGCGCGGTTTGTCCTATCAGCGGATGATGGAAAACGCTGGCGCTGCCTGCGCGCGCAATCTGCGCTCGATCGTGGAAAAGGAGGCAGGGACACGGCGCAACGTCGCGATCCTCTGCGGCAAAGGCAACAACGGCGGCGACGGCTTTGTGATCGGCAGAAAGCTGTTTGAAAGCGGCTACCGCGTTTGCCTGATCCTTGTTGCGGGCTATCCCGGTACGAACGAAGCGGAGTATATGTACAAGATGTGCGCGGAACTGAATATCCCGACGATCTGGTACGACGCGGATCAGCCGAAAGCCAATAAGACGATCCAGACGGCGGACGTCCTTGTTGACGCCGTTTTCGGCTTCAGCTTTCACGGCGCGGTCAACCCTGAGTTAGCGCAGGTGTTCAAGCTGTTCAACGAGTCGCAGGCGGTGAAGTTCGCGATCGATATGCCATCCGGTGCGTACTGCGAGAGCGGCCTTTGCGACGAGAACTGTATATCCGCCGATTATACGATCGCCGTGTCCGCGCTGAAACCGGCGCATATCCTGCATCCGGCGTCGGACTGCTGCGGTGATATCATCGTCGCGAATATCGGGATCCCCGATGAAAGCTTTGCCGTGGTCGGCTACAGGCTGTACACCTATCACGCGAACGAGATCTCCGATCGTTTTCCGCGCCGAAAGATCGATGCGCACAAGGGAGACTTTGGCCACCTGCTGTGCATCTGCGGCAGCAGGACCATGCCCGGCGCGGCGTTTTTGGCGACAAAAGCGGCGCTGCGCTGCGGTGCAGGACTTGTGACATGCGCATTTCCGAAGTCGCTGTATCATACATTATCGGTCAAACTGACGGAGTCCCTTTTGCTCCCGCTTGAAGAAACGGCGGAGGGCGCGTTGTCCCGTCAGTGTATTCCCACGCTTTTGCGTAAGCTTGATCAGTACGACGCGATCGTCATCGGCTGCGGACTATCCGTTTGTGAGGACACTGCCGCCGTGCTCCAGTCTGTGCTTGAAAACGCGAGTGTGCCTGTGATTGTGGACGCAGACGGCATAAATCTTCTTTCACGGAATATAGATTTACTGCAGAACGCGGCGGCGCCGGTGATCCTGACGCCGCATCCGAAGGAGATGGCAAGACTTGCGCAGTGCTCAGTGAGCGAGGTGCAGGCGGACCGCGCCGCGATGGCGCGCCGTTTCGCGCAGGAGCAGGGCGTCTATCTGGTGCTCAAAGGCTCCAACACCGTGATCGCTTCGCCGGATGATGACAGACTGTACGTTAACGTGACCGGCAATAACGGCCTTGCCAAAGGCGGCAGCGGCGACGTGCTCGCCGGAATGCTCGGCGCGTTTACGGCGCAAAAGGTATCGCTGCCGGATGCGCTTTGTCTCGGCGTTTATCTCCACGGCTACTGCGCCGACGAACTCGCGCAGAAGACCTCCAAAACCGGGATGCTGCCGACAGACGTGATTGAGGCGCTGCCGGAGTCTTTCGCTGCGTTCGAAGACTGATGCAGGCGTCATAGAAACAGAGCCCCTGCGTCAGCGGGGGTGTTTTTTTTGAAGAGAATCGTAGTACTCTTTCTGCTGTTTCTGATGATCCCGCTTTGCGGCTGCGGTACGCAGAAACAAATCTCGTGTTTGTTGCAACCATTCGACTGCGTTGCAGCGTTTTCCACCGAAAACGAGGATTATGAAGCGCAGGTGACGTATGTATCGCGCCTGAAGATCAATGTCTCTTTTTTGAAACCTGAAGCGCTGCAGGGTCTTGTGTATTCATCAAAAAACAGTGTTTCTGCAGTCTCATATTGCGGCGTCACGCTGCTAAGTGAAGATCTGGCGAAGCTGCCTTTACCGGAGCCTGTTCCGGTGCAGCTTCTGCGTTTCCTGTCTGTCGTCGGGCGGCAGACGCTGCTTGCCGACCGCGACGGAATCGTCACAGGCACGTTCGGCGATCAGACCTTTGAACTGCTGCTCGATCTCGAAAGCGGAGTGCCGAAACGGCTCGCAACCGATGATATTGTTTGCGTTTTCAGAAACACAAAGCAGCAGACAGCATAAAATAAGAATGCTCCCCGATGTTTATTTTGACGCCGGTCTGCGCATACTACCGGTGAAATCAAAAACAGGGGAGTTATGGATATGATCGTCAAACGCGGCGACATCTATTATGCCGATCTGCGGCCGGTCGTCGGCTCGGAACAGGGCGGGATCCGTCCCGTTCTGATTGTGCAGAACGATATCGGCAATAAATTCAGCCCGACCGTGATCGCGGCGGCTATCACAAGTCAGACGGGCAAAACGCCATTGCCGACGCATATCCGCGTTGACGCGAAAGACAGCGGTCTGCTGAAAGATTCCGTTGTTTTGCTCGAACAGGTGAGAACGCTCGACAAGCGCCGGCTGCGCGCGCGGATGGGTTCGCTCGACGAAAAGGATATGGCGCGGATCGATCGCGCGATCTTTGTCTCGTTCGGGCTTTCGGCAATTTCAAATCTCGGCGCGGCGGTACATTACTGACCGCGTCTTTTGCCTGGAAATTGGCAGATTTTTGATGAAATCGTGAATTCTTTTGAATGACGAAAAAAGTTGTTGACATCCCTATATGAACATGCTAAAATAAGATGAATAAAAATAAAGGAGTTATGCTTTATGAAAAAATTCTTATGCGTTTTCCTTTCTCTCGTGATGGCGCTCTCCATGGCGACCTTCGCCTTTGCGGCAGATGATAATGACATCAATCTGCCGGAGGTTCTCGCGGGAAAGATCATTGACGATGATTTCATTGAGGCTTTTAACGGTAAAACGCTTGATATCCCCGGCAACCTGAAGGAATCGAACGGAACATATGATATCGATAAACTGATCAGAAACGGCAGCCTCAGCGGCGTTGAATTTCTCGGCATGGATATCGCTTATATGTACGATACGAATCCGCTCGGTCTCGACTGGGGCAAGCTGAGTGTTTCCCATACCGATATGGGTACGCTTTGGGGCGAGATGAACACCTACATGGTTTCCTTCCTGAAGCCGAATTATACGAACACTGACCGTATGTGCACGGGCTCAAATGCGACTGCAATCTGCAACTTCATCGGACGTCTGCTCAACCCGAGCTTCCAGAATCAGACTATCGACTTCTCGCAGAGCAACTACACCGGCGGTACAAGAGATTATACTATGAAGAGAGATTTCTACATGACAATCTCGAACCGCAGCGGTCTCACCCAGTTGATCACCAAATACTGGCTGCGTCAGGTCACCGTGAGCGGTGTGACTTCTTATGAGCGCAAGATCAACTATCTGCCGCTTTTGATCGGCGTGCTCGATGTGCCGCTCTATAACGAAAACGGTACTTCGACCTCCTGGGGCGATATGGAATACTATTTCACCACTCCGTCGAAGGAATATAAAGTTCCCGCGGAACTGGGCGGCTTCATCATCAAGTCCGTGATCGAAAACGCGATCAACGATGGCCCGATCCAGTACCTGCTGAATTCGCTGAAGACCTTAATCGATAACTATACGCTTGTTGACGGCGACGTCTATAAGTCGGTTTCCGCGCTTCTGACAGACAAGATCAACGCCAGTTATGTGACCGCGGAAGGCCTCAAGACTTTCGGCACGCTGTTCAACACGCTTTCTAACAACAACAGCCGCAGCGACAGCAGCCACCTGCAATTCGTTACGTTCCCGGCTTATCGTTTCTCGAAGTCCAAGGACAATACCGAAGCGTTCCTGTACCTGATGGCGTACCTGAACCTTGTCGGCAAGCATCTTTACAACGCCAATGTTGTTAATGGCTACAAGGCGAAGATCAGTGCCAGCAGTGAGATCAACGGCACGAAGAAAAAGCATCTCAACATGATGATCGATGCAATGTTCTTCGGCGATATGAGCGAGCTTGCCAAGAATATGCGCGACATTTCACAGGATAACCTGCACAACGTCGGCAACAACTGGCTGTGGAACTTCGGCGACTTCTATGCCCGTATGATCAACGCGATCGCCGCGTTCTTCGACGGCATCTTCAGAACGCTGAAGAACGGTATCAATCTGGATATCTTTTAATTCGCATAATTACGCTTTTCCGACACAAACTAAAGATAAGCCCGGGCATCCGTGCCTGGGTATTCTTTTTCGGAAAGAGGCACAAACATGGATAACAGACGTTCTTCCAACAAATGTATCGGCTGCACAGTGGATAACTGCGCGCACCACGCGAAAAGCGAAGACTACTGCACACTGCACCAGGTCTCGATCGGCACGCACGAACAGAAGCCAACGGAACCGCAATGTGTGGACTGTGAATCGTTTTTGCTGGACAACTGAACAAAAGAGGCGTCCGAAAGGACGCTTCTTGACATTTCGCTACCTATCGGGTAAAATGTTGCAAAAGGAGGCGATGGTATGCGTGTTGCGGGCATTGTCAGCGAATTCAACACGTTCCATAACGGACATCAATATC
Source organism: Clostridia bacterium (assembly GCA_017544665.1). GTDB lineage: Bacteria > Bacillota > Clostridia > Oscillospirales > Acutalibacteraceae > UBA6857. The sequence goes on from JAFYDS010000140.1 coordinate 6,241, forward strand.
TGCTCGACCGCGTCAGAGAACGCGGCGCGACACATATCGTCGCTGTGATGAGCGGCAACTTTGTACAGCGCGGCGAGGCGGCTTTTTTCGATAAGTTTCTGCGTGCCGAAGCCGCTGTCCGCTGCGGCGTGGACCTTGTCGTCGATCTACCGGTGCCGTGGTCGCTTGGCGGCGCGCGGACCTTTGCGCGCGGCGGCGTCGCGCTACTGTCTGCTGTCGGCTGCGATACCATCGCGTTCGGCTGCGAGACGCCGGATCTGCCGTCGCTCGCACAAACGGCTCAATTGCTGCTTGATGAAGAAATCTTGCATGAAACAGCGTCAGTCATGCGCAACGGCGTTACATATCCGGCGGCGCTGCGTCAGACGCTCCTCGCACACGGTGCGCAGGACAGCGCATTGCTCATTGATCAGCCAAACAACGTGCTTGCGGTCGAATACCTCAAGGCGGTTTATGCGCAAAACAGCATCATGCAGCCCTTGGCTGTTCAACGGATCGGGCAAGGACATGACTCACCTGTGACGGACGGGGCAATACAGTCAGCCGCCGCAATTCGGTCTCTGCCGGTGTTTGCCGACGCGAAGCCGTGGATGCCTGCAGCGGCATATGATGTGTTCTCGTTACACCCCGAACGTATGCTGGATCGCCAAAACTATGGAACTGCTGTTTTGACTGCGCTCCGCATCATACCGGAGGATACGTTCGAACAATTTGTGGATGACCGTAGCGGTTTGATCGACCGTCTGCGCGTCAGCGTTCGCGGTGCATCCACTTTGGAGGAACTTTATCAGGCGGCAAAAACAAAAAGCGTGACGCTTTCGAAAGTGCGCCGCGCGGTGATGCAGTTGTTTTTGCAGATCCCGGTGAATGCCGCTGACGGTACGCCGCCCTATTTGCGGATCCTTGCCGCGAATGAGCGTGGACTGGGATTGCTGTCAAGTGAAAAAAATTCACTTCCGGTTGTGACGAAACACGCTGAGAGCGCGGCGCTTGACGCAACGAGCAGGGAACTCTACGCTCTGCAGTGCCGCACCGGTGACCTTTACGCGCTTTGTACAAAAGAAAAACGAGCCTGCGGTTTGGAACAGACAAGCTCGATTCAGATTATTCGATCGTCACAGCTATCACAGCCTCGTCCGTGAAGTCTGTGATCAGGACGTCGATCAGGCTGCCGCTTTTAGCTGCCGTTTTTAACAGGACCGGCGTATAGTTTGCGGTGTAGCCGAACGCATAACCATCTTTTCGCATGCTTTCCAGAAGCACGCGTTCTTTTTTGCCGATCCGTGTATGGAAGAACTGCTGGCGCAATGCTTCGCCTGCCGCGAGCATCTGCGCGGCGCGTTCTTCTTTCACTTTTTTCGACAGGTGATCCGGCATGGACGCAGCCTTTGTCCCGGCGCGAACGGAATAGGGGAAGACGTGCAGCTTTTCGAAACCGATCTCCTGCACAAAACGCAAGCTTTCTGCGAAGTCCTCGTCTGTCTCGCCGCAAAAGCCGACCATGACGTCCGTGGTCAGTGTGCAGTCGTTGAAATGCGTGCGCAGATTGTCGCAAAGCGCGCGGAATTCCGCGGCCGTATAATGGCGGTTCATGGCGCGCAGTGTTTTGTCGCAGCCGCTTTGCAGTGAAATATGGAATTGCGGACACAACTTGTCGAGGACTGCGAGCCGTTCGATCACGTCGTCCGTCAGATGGTCCGGTTCCAGTGAGCCGAGCCGAACGCGCTCGATCCCGTCCACGCCGCAGGCTGCTGCGACTGCGTCGGGAAAGGAACAGCCGATATCCTGCCCGTAGGATGATAGGTTGATTCCAACAAGAACGACTTCTTTATAGCCATTTGCCGCAATTGTACGGATCTCCTGCTGCAGTATGTCAAGCGGCTTGGAGCGTACGCGTCCGCGGGAATAGGGGATGATGCAGTAGGAGCAAAAGCGGTTACATCCATCCTGGATCTTGACGATAGCGCGGGTGCGCTCGTCATAATTATGTACAACGCACGGTACAAAGCGGTCGCCTGTCCTATGCGGCTCGATTGCAACGATCTGTTTGCCATTCTTGCTAAATGCGTCGAGCAGCTCGATCAGGCGGTCATTATTCTTGTTGCCGATGATGATATCGACTTCCGGCAGCTTTGCCGCATCCTCCGGAAACGCCTGTGTCATGCAGCCGGTCAGTACGAGAATGGCGTCGGGATGCTCGCGGCGCAGCTTATGCAGGCGCTGGCGCGTTTTGCGGTCCGCCTCGGCGGTCACGGTGCAGGAGTTGACGATATAGATATCGGCGTCTTCCTTGCCGTCAATAACGGTATAGCCGTTTTGCGCGAGGGCTTCCGCCATCACGCGGCTTTCATATTGATTCACCTTGCACCCGAAGGTATAGATTGCAGCTTTCATAGTCGTGGTCCTTATCGAAATTTGGATGGTAGTATTATAAAACAGTGCATGTTGAATTGCAAGGCTTTTGGATTATTTTTCGTGCCGCCTGCATAGGTATTTAGAAAAGGAGGCATCATAAAATGAAACGACTGATGGCTGTTTGTTCGATACTGCTGTTATTTTGCAGCGTTGTAGCGTTTTCTGTTTCAGCGCAGGACGGACCCGGCGCGATATCGGCGGAAAGCGCGATACTGATGGATCAGGCGACGGGAACAGTGTTGTTTGAAAAAGACGCACATCATAAGATGTATCCCGCATCCGTCACAAAGATCATGTCGCTGCTGCTTTTCATGGAAGCGATCGAAGATGGCAAATTCAAGCTGACGGATAACGTCGAAGCGACGCTGGAAGCGGTGGAGAAAGGCGGGTCGCAGATCTGGCTCAAAGAAGGAGAGACGATGACTGTCGATGAACTCCTGCGTGCGACGGCGATCGGTTCCGCAAACGACGCGTGTACTGCGCTGGCGGTCAAGATCAGCGGCTCGGAAGCGGCGTTCGTCAAGCAGATGAATCAGCGCGCCGCCGCCCTCGGCATGCAGGACACGCATTTTGAAAACTGCACCGGTCTGGACGACGACTGCGAGAAGCATCTGACGACAGCGTACGACATCGCGCTGATGTCGCGGGCGCTGCTGCGGCACAACAAGATCCGAGACTACACGACCGTGTGGATGGACACTATACGCGACGGAAAAACACAGCTTGTCAACACGAATAAGCTTGTGCGTTTTTACAGCGGCACGACCGGACTCAAAACCGGTACGACGACGAAAGCCGGCTGCTGTGTCAGCGCGTCGGCGGAACGAAACGGACTGCACCTGATCGCCGTCGTACTGCACGCGAAGACCGGAGATGATCGCTTTTCGGACGCAAAAGCGATGCTTGACTGGGGCTTTGCCACGTTTGAATCCGTAACGCCGCATGTGGATCAGACGCTTTTACAGCCGGTCGCCGTGCGGCACGGGATCACAGATCAGGTCACCGTCGAGCCTACTGAATTACAGCCGCTTCTCTTGAAAACCGGAGAAAAGGAAAAACTGAAAACGGAGGTCACGCTGCCGGAAGATCTCTTTGCGCCGGTTGAAAAAGGCCAGATCGTCGGAGAACTGGCAATCTATCTCGGCAAAGAGAAGCTAGCGTCCTACCCGCTTTACGCAAAAGAAGCGGTGCGGAAGCTGACGCTCGGCGATGTGCTGCTGCAGATGCTCGACGCGCTTCGGGTGCGGAATTGAGCGAAATATAAACAGGGCGGTTGACAAAAGCGGTATTTTGTATTAAAATGTATCAAATATATTCCGACAAGAAAATGGAGGAAATTATGTCGTTTTCATTTTCCAAAAAATATGTTTCATCGTTTTTGACGGACGAAGAAGTTTTCGCCTATCGCAATCAGATCCGTGCCGCGCACCGTGCGCTGCACGAGAAAACGGGCGTCGGTGCAGACTATACCGGCTGGATCGATCTGCCCATTGATTATGACAAAGAAGAGTTCGTGCGGATTAAGGACGCCGCGAAGCGCATTCAGGCGCATTCCGATCTGTTGATCGTCATCGGCATCGGCGGTTCCTATCTCGGCGCACGCGCCGTGATCGAAGCGGTCAAATCGCAGAACTACAACGCTCTTCGCAAGGACACGCCGGCGATCTATTTTTCCGGCAACTCCATCAGTGCTACCGCGCTGCGCGAGCTGATGTCCCTTTGCGAAGACAGAGACTTTTCGGTCAACGTGATTTCCAAATCGGGCACGACGACCGAACCCGCGATCGCGTTCCGTGTGTTCCGCAAAATGCTGATTGAAAAATACGGCAAGGAAGGCGCGAAAGAACGCATCTTTGTAACGACCGACAAGGTGAAGGGGACGCTCAAGCACCTCGCGGATGAAGAAGGCTACGAAACATTCGTGGTGCCCGACGACGTCGGTGGACGCTATTCGGTTTTGACGGCTGTCGGTCTGCTGCCGATCGCTGCTGCGGGGATCGATATTGACGCGCTGATGGCTGGTGCTGCCGCCGCCCGCGAAGCGTTTCTTAACGACGATATGCTGGAAAACGATTGCTATCAGTATGTTGCGATCCGCAACGCGTTGTATCAGAAAGGTAAGAAGACAGAGCTCTTTGCCAGCTACGAGCCGAACTTTACAATGATGAACGAATGGCTCAAGCAGCTGTTCGGCGAGAGCGAGGGCAAGGACGGAAAGGGTCTGTTCCCGACGTCCGCGATCTTCTCGACTGATCTGCACTCGCTCGGCCAGTATATCCAGCAGGGTGAACGGATGCTCTTTGAAACGGTAGTGCACGTGCTCGCGCCGCAGATGGATTATGAGATCGAGGCGGATCCCGACAATGTGGACGGACTCAACTTCCTCGCCGGCAAACCGCTTTCGTTCGTCAGCGAAAAAGCGTTTGAAGGCACCGTCCTCGCGCATAACGACGGCGGCGTGCCGAACGTCATTCTGACGATCGAGAAACTCGACGAAGAAAATCTCGGCTATCTGATCTATTTCTTCGAAAAGGCTTGCGCCGTTTCCGGCTACGTGCTCGGTGTCAATCCGTTCGATCAGCCCGGTGTGGAGAGCTATAAGCGCAATATGTTCGCACTTTTGGGCAAACCCGGTTATGAAAAAGAGAAAGAAGCACTTGAACATCGGCTTTCCATGTGATATAATAATCATGTCAGCCGTACAAGCGGTAATACAGACAAGGAGGAAATGGCTATGATTTCTCTCATTTTAGGACACAAAGGCGCAGGCAAAACAAAACATTTGATTTCTTGTGTAAACGAGGCGGTTGAAACCTCCAAGGGCAACGTGATCTGCGTTGAAAAGGAAACCAAATTAACATATGACGTCAACTATCGTGCAAGACTGATCGCGACCGATGATTATGAAGTCAAGGGCTACGACGCGTTCTACGGCTTTTTGGCCGGCGTTTGCGCGGGCAACCACGATATCACCGACGTGCTCGTCGACGCGACGCTGCGGATCGGCGGCAGAGATTACAACGCGCTGGCAAAATTCTTTGAGCAGGTGTATGAACTCAGCGAAGTCCACGAGACCGCGTTCGTGTTCACGGTGTCTGCCGACAAGGAAGAATTACCGGACTCCATTTTCAATTTCTGCAAGATCCTGTAAAAAGCAGTATTCCGGCGGTTACTTGATTGTAGCCGCCGTTTTTCAGTGAGGGACGTATTATGCCGGATGAAAGCTATGAAAATCAGGCGCGACATGACGGTTTCTCCGTCGTGTGCGGGATCGACGAAGCCGGACGCGGTCCGTTGTGCGGTCCGGTCTGCGCAGCGGCTGTGATCTTGCCGCAGGGCTGCGAGATCGAAGGGCTC
>JAFYDS010000141.1 GCA_017544665.1 Clostridia bacterium
AGGTCCATAATCTGACCGACCATACGCTGCGCTACCGTGCGCATGAGATCGTACTTACCGAAAAGTATCGCAAAGTCGGAACTCGCTACGACAACGCGATGACGGCGCGGCTGCTTGATGCAACGGAATATACCGTAACGGATGACGCGGGTCTTGACGAAAACCGTATTGTCACGGTAGCGCCGCACGGCGTTACGACTGTTTCGATGACGGTTACCGTGGAGCCATATTTCATCAAGGATTATAATGAGATCTTCCGTAACGGCTTTTTCCTGGACGGCTTTGTTGTCCTCGAGGACGCAGATAAAACCGCGCCAACACTGTCGATCCCGTATATGGGCTTCTGCGGCGACTGGAAAAAAGATATGCTGTTCGACTACACGATCTATGACGAACAGGAACCTTATCTCAACGGTGAATGGGGCCTTGCCGTGTCCGACGGCAATGTGTATTATCCGCTTGGCGTCAACATTTTTGAAAACGGCAGAGAAACCCATATCGACACGAAATACTGTGCGTACTCCAAGAACGCCTATGATATGAAAAAGCCTTATGTGACGGTTTCCATCGGTCTGCTGCGCAACGCAAAACGGATGGACTTCAACCTGTTCACGGCAAGCGGCGTCTTCCGCTACTGCGGTTCCACGATGCTCGAATACTGCCGTAAGACAGTCAATTCCTCGATGGCGACACACGGTGTTCTCTGGGGCGGCAAGAGCGGCCTTGTCAACGGGCAGCATTATGTGTATAAAGTATCCACAAGAGCAGAGAACTACAACAGCGGCAGAAGAACGATCGAATTCCCGTTTGTTGTTGATAACGACGCGCCGCAGATCGTCGGCAGTACTTACGAGGTCTCGGAGGACGGCGCTTATACGCTGACGGTAGAGATCAAAGACAATCATTATGTCATGGGCTTCCAGCTACTGACGGAAGACGACGTTTCGATCGGCGATGTTTCCTTTAAGGGAATCGAGCCCGAAAACGGCGTGTACACCTACACCGTTGACGTTTCCAAAATGGCGAAGTGGCTCAGCGCTGACGAGCTGCAGAAGCTGAAGCTGTATGTTGTTGATTATGCCTATAATGAGACGTTTGGCGAAGTCTCGCTTTCCGGTGAAGCTGCTGCGCCCACGACCGTGAACCGCGCTTCTCTGGTACAGGCGCGCGCTTACGCCGTCAATAAGCCTTCAATGGGAATAGATTTGACGCCGGAAGAGACTGATTCGGCAAGCGGTCCGTTCTCCAAGTGGATCGCAAAATTACAGGAATGGAATTGATTATATGCTGCAGGTAAATCATGTTACAAAAAAATACGGAAAACTGATCGCAAACCGCGACATCAGTTTTCAGATCGGCGACGGCGAGATCGCAGTTCTGCTCGGCCCGAACGGCGCAGGCAAATCTACGATCATAAAGTGCATTGCGGGACTTCTTCGGTTTGACGGCGAGATCCTGATCGACTCGCTCGGCAACAAGACGCTCAACGCGAAGCACCGTCTGGGATATGTGCCGGAGATGCCGGCGGTCTATGATATGCTGACGGTCGGCGAGCATCTTGAATTCATGCTGCGCGCCTATAAGATGGAGGACGACGGCACCGCAGATCGTCTTTTGGAGCGCTTCGAACTGCTTGACAAAAAGGACAAGCTCGGCAAAGAGCTCTCAAAAGGTATGCTGCAGAAGCTTTCGATCTGCTGCGCCCTTGTGCATCGCCCGTCAGTGATCATCTTCGACGAGCCGATGGTCGGCCTTGACCCGCACGCGATCAAGCAGTTGAAGGAAGTCTTTCTTGAATTGCGGCAAAACGGCGCAACCGTACTGATTTCCACACATATGATCGATTCCGTTGAGGCGTATTGGGATAAGGCGTATATCATGAAAGACGGCGCATTTGTTGCAGAACGCAGTGCTTCGGATACAAGCGAAATCTCGCTCGAGGACCTCTTCTTCGCGTTGACGGAAGGCGGGGAGGACGCATGAGCGCTCTGCTGTATCTGCTCTCACACAAAGCAAAAAACCGCGTCAAAGAGATTTTCCATCGACCGGCGGAACTGGTGCTTTTGCTGGTTGGCGTCGCGCTCGTCGTGTTTGTGATTTTTTCCGGCAATATGGACGTCAATCCAGGTTCGTTCCGTCCGCGGGCAGAACTGTACGCGATCATCTTTGCGCTGTACGCACTGGTATTCGTGCTGACGGCGAAAAACGGCTTTGTCAACGGTGCCTCGATGTTTTCGATGGCGGACGTCAACCTGCTTTTCACCGGACCGAATTTGTCTAAGACGCTGCTTAGCTACGGGCTGTTTTCACAGATGGGCCGTTCGCTGATGCTCGGCGTGTTCATTCTATATCAGTATTCCTGGGTTCATAATCAATATGGGGCTACGGTCGCGGATCTTTTCGTGATTCTTGTCGGTTACGCTATGACTGTGTTTCTCGGGCAGATGGCGGCGATGCTGCTGTATTCCTTCACTTCCGGCAGTGACGAAAAGGTCCGGATCGCGAAGGGCGTTTTCTACGGGATCATCGCTGCGTTTGTACTCTATTTCGTTTATCTTGTTGCGCGTGCTTCAGGCGACAATATCTTATCGCGTGTGCTAATTGCAGCTGCGTCACCCGTTTTGCATTTCTTTCCGGCTGCCGGTTTTCTGCGGCTCGGTGTTGTCGGCGTGATGGAAGGGAACGTCGTGCGAATCGCGATCGGTCTTGGATGCTTCGTTGGTTCGCTGATCCTTTATTATGTCCTTGTGTCCGTGTTGAATATGGATTATTATGAGGACGTACTCAAGGCGACGGAAGTTTCTTTCTCCGCTATTACCGCGCGTAAGGAAGGTAAGGCGCAGGAAATGACGCCGCGCAACGTCAAGGTCGGCAAAACCGGTCTCGGCAAAGGCTGGGGCGCTTCCGCGATCGCGCAGAAACACAACGTGGAAAACCGCCGCGGCAAAGTGCTGCTGCTTGATCTCGCTTCCGTCATTATGGCTGTCGTCACGATCGCGTTCGCTTTCTTCATCAAAGAAATGATTGCAGGCTTCGCGATGAGCATCTATCTGCTCATCATGACGATCGGCGGCGGGCGGTGGTCCAAGGAACTGACGCTGCCGTATGTGTATCTGATGCCGGAGCCGCCGTTCAAAAAGCTGCTGTTTATGCTGAAAGAACAGGTGCCGGTGCTGCTCACGCAGTCTGTCGTCACCTTCATCCCGTTCTATTTCATTTTCCGTTGCGACTGGCTGACCATCATCGGCTTCATTCTGGGTCGCACCGTCGCGGGCTTTTTGTTCATCGGCGTCGATCTGCTGCTGCACCGCTGGTTCGGCGTCGGCGGCAACAAGGCGCTGCTGATCATGCTCTATTTCGGGCTGTGTATGATTGCCGCCGTTCCGGGAATCGTCGTTGCGGTCGTGCTGTATCAGATTGTATTTTTGCCGTTGGCGTTCTGCGTGCTCGCGATGGCGCTGTTCGATCTGCTTTTGGCGCTGCTGCTGCTGTTTTTCTCGCGTAACGTGCTTTCGGTTTCGGAATTCAACAATAAATAAGGAGCGTTCATATGAAAGGTATCATTCTTGCCGGCGGATCCGGCACAAGGCTCTATCCGATCACAAGCGTGATCTCCAAGCAGCTTTTGCCGGTCTATGACAAGCCGATGATCTTCTATCCGCTTTCCACGCTGATGTTGGCGGGGATCCGGGATATCCTGATTATTTCCACGCCGCACGATCTGCCGGCGTTTCGTCGTCTGCTCGGCGACGGGTCCTCGTTCGGTCTGTCGCTGTACTATGCGGAGCAGCCTTCGCCGGACGGCCTTGCGCAGGCGTTTCTGATCGGCGAAGACTTTATCGGCGGCGACAGCTGTGCAATGGTGCTCGGCGACAATATCTTTTACGGCAACGGTTTTTCCTCGCTGCTGCGGCAGGCGGCTTCCGATGCGGAGAACGGCAAAGCGACAATCTTCGGCTACTATGTCGAGGACCCCGAACGCTTCGGCATCGTCGCGTTCGACGAGAACGGGAAGGTCGTTTCGATCGAAGAAAAGCCGAAGCACCCGAAATCCAATTATTGCGTGACCGGGCTGTATTTCTATGATAGCACAGTCTGCGAAAAGGCAAAGCAGGTGAAACCGTCCGCAAGAGGGGAGCTGGAGATCACCGACCTTAATGTGATGTTTCTGGAAGAAGAAAAGCTTTCCGTCAAGCTGCTCGGCCGCGGTTTCGCGTGGCTCGATACCGGCACAGTGGAAAGTCTTTCCGAAGCTTCCAATTTCGTCCGGATGGTCGAAAGCCGCCAAAGCATCATGATTTCCGCGCCGGAAGAGATTGCCTACCGCAACGGCTGGATCAGCAAAGAACAACTGCTCGCTGCTGCCGACGCTTACGGCAAATCGCCCTATGGGGCACATTTGCGCAAGGTGGCGGAAGGCAAATATAAATATTGAGAACAACCAACAGAAAGGAACGAAGCGATATGAACAAAATGTATATCACCTGTCTCGATATGGAGGGCGTGCTTGTGCCCGAAATATGGATCGCTTTTGCTGAAGAGAGCGGCATTCCCGAACTGCGCAAAACGACCCGCGACGAGCCGGATTACGACAAGCTGATGCGCTACCGCCTCGATATTCTCAAAGAGCGCGGTCTCGGGCTCAAGGAGATCCAGGCTGTGATCGAACGCATCGAGCCGATGGATGGCGCAAAAGAGTTTCTCGACGAGCTGCGCTCGTTCAGCCAGGTCATTATCCTCAGCGATACATTTACGCAGTTTGCCGCGCCGCTGATGAAAAAGCTCGGCATGCCGACGATCTTCTGCAACACGCTTGAAGTCGCGCCCGACGGCGAGATCACAGGGTTCCATATGCGCGTGGAGAAGTCGAAGTACACGACGGTCAAGGCGCTGCAGTCGATCGGCTTTGAGACCATCGCTTCCGGTGACAGCTATAACGATCTCGGCATGATCCAGGCGAGCAAGGCGGGCTTTTTGTTCAAGAGCACCGAACAGATCAAGAAGGATTATCCGGAGATCCCCGCGTTTGAGGAATACGACGAGCTGCTTGCGGCAATCAAAAAGGTGGTCCTTGGCTGAGTCGGGCTGCGTTCCATTCTCTCCGAAGCGCAAGTTATTGTGTATTTTAAATGATTTTTTACCTGAAATCCACAAAATAATTTGCAGCCGATCTCGTTGACTTTTCTGGATTCGTATGATATAATCCCAGTAACAAATCTTTAAGACGATACAGAGAGATCGGCAAGAATCATATGCAGCTGATCCGGCATCGTGCCGGTGAATCACAGATGTATTGCGCCTTGCCGAGCGGCAGGGCGTTATTCTTTGCCTCGTCGGAAAGGGAGAGAGACATGGCAAACATCAAACCGATTCTGGATGAGCAGACCGATTTTTGCCGTGCCGAGGTTCTTTCTGTTCTCCCCGATGATGTGTTGTCGTCGCTTCAGGGCGGCAAATTCGCTTTATTTCCCGGCTTTTGCGATGTGCATGTGCATTTTCGTGAGCCGGGCTTTTCTTATAAGGAAACCATAAAAAGCGGCTCTTTAGCGGCTGCGGCAGGCGGGTACACCGACGTCTGCACGATGCCGAACCTGAATCCCGTGCCGGACAGCCTTGCGCATCTGCAGCCCCAGCTGGATCTGATTAAAAACGAGGCCGAGATCCATGTGCATCCGTACGGCGCGCTGACGGTCGGCGAAAAAGGAGAGACGCTTGCTGCGCTCGAAGAGATGGCGCCATATGTCGTCGCGTTTTCGGACGACGGACGCGGCGTCCAGAGCGAAAGCCTGATGAGACAGGGGATGGAGCGTACAAAGGCGCTCGGAAAAGTGTTCGCTGCGCATTGCGAAGTCAATGAGTTGCTTAAAGGCGGTTACATCCACGACGGCGCCTACGCGAAAGCGCACGGTCACCGCGTGATCTGCAGCGAAAGCGAATGGCGAATGATCGAACGCGACCTGCGGCTGGCAAAAGAAACCGGCTGCGCCTACCACGTTTGTCACATCTCGACAAAAGAAAGCGTGGATTTGATCCGCAAGGCAAAGAAGAACGGCGTTAATGTATCATGTGAGACAGGACCGCACTATCTTGTGCTCACGGATGACGATCTGCAGGAGGACGGCCGTTTCAAGATGAACCCGCCGCTTCGTTCAAAAGCGGATAGAGAAGCGCTGATCGAAGGGCTGCTGGACGGAACGATCGATATGATCGCAACAGACCACGCGCCGCATTCCGCGGAGGAAAAGGCAAAAGGGCTTGCAGGCTCCGCGTTCGGGATCGTCGGACTGGAAACCGCGTTTTCTGTGCTATATACAAAACTTGTTCTGTCGGGAATCGTTCCGCTTGATACCGTAATCCGCGCGCTGACAACAACGCCGCGCAACCGGTTTTCAATGGAATCTGACGACAGTTTCAGCGCCTGGGATCTGAACGCACAGTGGACGGTCGACCCAGATCGGTTTCAATCCAAAGGCAAGGCTACGCCATTCAAGGGCGACACGCTGCGCGGCGTCTGCAGACTGACGGTCTGCGGCGGTAAAATAGTTTATCGAAACTTATAATAGACAGCAGGAGGTACCACTATGGCAAAACGTACAGACATCAAAAAAGTTCTGATCATCGGCTCCGGCCCCATCGTGATCGGGCAGGCGGCCGAGTTTGATTACGCAGGCACGCAGGCGTGTCTCGCACTGAAAGAAGAAGGGTACGAGGTCATTCTCTGCAACTCCAACCCCGCGACGATCATGACCGACACGACGATAGCCGATAAGGTCTATATGGAGCCGCTGACGCTCGAATACATCGCAAAGATCCTGCGCTATGAGCGCCCGGACGCGATCGTGCCCGGCATCGGCGGTCAGACCGGTCTGAATCTCGCAATGCAGTTGGAGAGAAAAGGCGTGCTGCGCGAATGCCACACGCTGCTGCTCGGCACCAGCTCAGACAGCATTGAGAAGGCGGAAGACCGCGAAAAGTTCAAGGAACTGTGCGAATCCATCGGCGAACCGGTCATCCCGTCCGAGATCACCTATAGCATTGAAGAAGCGAAAGAAGCGGCAAAGCGAATCGGTTACCCCGTGGTCCTGCGTCCGGCGTTCACGCTCGGCGGCACTGGCGGCGGTTTTGCCAACAACGAAGAAGAGCTCATCGATATCGGCCTGAACGGTTTCGCGCTGTCTCCGGTCCATCAGGTGCTGATTGAAAAGAGCGTCAAGGGTTATAAAGAGATCGAATTTGAAGTCATGCGCGATTCCAACGACACCGCCATCACGATCTGCGGTATGGAGAACGTCGATCCTGTCGGCGTCCACACCGGCGATTCCATCGTCGTTGCGCCGATCATGTCGCTGAACGACCATGACCTGAAAATGCTCAATGATTCCGCGATCAAGATCATCCGCGCACTGGAGATCGAAGGCGGCTGCAACGTCCAGTTTGCGCTGAACCCGAATTCCAGCGAATACTTCCTGATTGAAGTCAACCCGCGCGTGTCGCGTTCCTCCGCGCTCGCATCCAAGGCCAGTGGCTACCCGATCGCCCGCGTCACCGCGAAAATCGCACTCGGTATGGCGCTTGAGGAGATCCCCGTTGCCGGCGGTACGGCGGCGATCGAGCCGCAGCTCGATTACGTCGTCGCCAAGTTCCCGCGTTTCCCGTTCGATAAATTTGCGAGCGCGTCCAACAAACTCGGCACCCAGATGAAGGCGACCGGCGAAGTGATGGGCATCGGCTCCAACCTCGAGGAATGCATGCTGAAATCCGTGCGTTCGCTGGAGATCGGCGTGTGCCACTTCTATATGCCGAAGTTCGAGGTGATGACGAGCGAAGCGCTGCGTGACTATCTGAAAGACTTTACATCAGACGGCATCTTTGCGGTTGCCGAACTCCTGCGCCGCGGGGAATCGATTGACAGTCTTTACAAGCTGACCGCGATCACGCCGCTGTTCCTGGAATCGATTCAAAAAATAATCGAGATGGAGCTGACGCTCGCCGATCATCCCTGCGAGACGGACGTGCTTCTTGCGGCGAAAAAGATGGGCTTCTGCGACCGCTATATCGCGAAGCTGTGGCACTGCGGCGAGCTGGACGTCGCGCACCTGCGCAAGCAGAACGATATCCGTCCGGTGTTCCGCATGGTCGACACCCTGCATACCGGCGCATATATCCCGTATCTGTACTCTTCCTACAGCGGCAAGAATGATTCCCGGCTCACCGAAAAGAAAAAAGCCGTCGTTCTCGGCGCGGGTCCGATCCGTATCGGACAGGGCGTGGAATTTGACTACTCTACCGTCCATGCTGTGACGACGATCCGTAAGTGCGGCTATGAATCTATTATCATCAACAACAATCCTGAAACGGTTTCCACCGACTACACAACGGCGGACAAGCTCTATTTCGAGCCGCTCACGCCGGAAGATGTCATGAGCATCGTCGAGTTTGAACAGCCGGAGGGCGTCATTGCGTCGCTTGGCGGCCAGACCGCGATCAACCTTGCGTCGCCGCTGATGGAGCGCGGCGTGCGTATTATTGGTACGGACTGCGCGGCGATCGACCGCGCGGAGAACCGCGACCTCTTTGAGAAACTGCTCAAGGAGCTGGATATCCCGCAGCCGGAAGGACAGGCTGTTACAAAGATTGAGGACGGCGTCGCTGCGGCGGCGCGGATCGGCTATCCTGTTCTGGTACGTCCCTCGTTCGTGCTTGGCGGCCGCGCGATGCAGATCGTCTCCAACGAAGAGCAGCTTCGGCACTATCTGAAAACAGCAGTGGAGATCGACGAGGACAAGCCTGTGTTGGTCGATAAATACATCACCGGTAAAGAAGTTGAGATCGACGCGATCTGTGACGGCAGAGACGTGTTTGTGCCCGGTATCATGGAACTTGTCGAACGCACCGGCATCCATTCCGGCGACTCGATCTCGGTGTATCCGACGTTCAGCATTTCCGACAAAGTCAAGGGCATTATCCTGCAGTACGCGAAGAAGCTCGGCATCGGCATCGGCATCGTCGGTCTGTATAACATCCAGTTTATCGTCGATGAAAACGACAAGGTCTATATCATCGAAGTCAACCCGCGCTCCTCGCGCACTGTGCCGTTCCTGTCGAAAGCGACCGGCTACAGCCTTGCCGATATCGCGACGGAAGTCATCATGGGCAAGAGCCTGAAAGAGCAGGGTATCTTCGATCTCTATCCGGCGGAAAAGAAGCGCTGGTACGTCAAAGTTCCGGTTTTCTCCTTCAACAAGATCCGCGGGCTCGACGCCTACCTTTCGCCCGAAATGAAATCCACCGGCGAAGCGATCGGCTACGACGACCAGCTCAACCGCGCGCTGTATAAGGCACTGCAGGCGTCCGGCATGCATCTGCAGAACTATGGTACCGTGTTCGTCACGATCGCTGACAAAGACAAGGAAGAAGCATTGCCGCTAATTCGCCGCTTTTATAATCTCGGCTTCAACATCGAAGCGACCGAGGGCACGGCACAGTTTCTCAAAGCGAACGGCATCCGCACCCATGTGCTCAAAAAGATCAAGGAAGGCAGCGACGAGATCCCGCGTTCGATCCGTCAGGGCTATATCGCATACGTGATCAACACCTCTTCCGCAGGCGCGGCAGACAGTCACAACGACGGTTACCTGATCCGCAAGAGCGCGACGGAAAGTAATGTGACGATGTTCACGTCGCTCGACACCGTGCGTGTGCTGCTCGACGTGCTCGATGAGATCACGCTGCGTATTTCTACGATCGACGCATGAGGCCATTATGAAACAGTGTATTTATACAATTCAATCCAATGAACCGCTGACGGAAAGCGTTTATCAGATGCGGCTGCTCGGCGACACGAGCGCGTTCACAAAGCCTGGTCAGTTTCTGAATATCGCGTTGGACGGCTTCTTTCTGCGCCGCCCGATCTCCGTTTGCGATTATGATGAAACGGGTCTGACGATTCTCTATAAAGTCGTCGGCAAGGGCACGGCGCAGATGGCGCGGATGCGACCCGGCGAAACGCTCGATGTCCTGACCGGTCTCGGTAACGGCTATGATACTGCAAAGTGCGGCAAACATGCGCTCCTTCTCGGCGGCGGCGTCGGCGTGCCGCCTCTGTACGGGCTTTGTAAAGCCCTCGTTTTTGAAGGAAAACATGTATCTGTGGTGCTCGGTTTCAACACAAAAGATGAAGTGTTTTACGAAGCGGAATTTCGCGCGCTCGGCGTTGACGTGACCGTGACGAATGTTGACGGTTCGTATGGCGTTAAAGGCTTTGTGACTGATGCGCTGCCGGCACAGTATGATTACTTCTACACCTGCGGGCCGGAACCGATGCTGAAAGCCGTTTACAATGCGACAACGACAAGCGGTCAGTTCTCGTTTGAAGAGCGGATGGGCTGCGGCTTCGGCGCGTGCATGGGCTGCTCGTGCAAAACGCTGACCGGTACCAAACGGATCTGCAAGGACGGTCCTGTGCTGGAAAAGGAGGAGATCCTATGGGAAAGCTGAGTGTAAATCTCTGCGGAATCGAACTGGATAATCCGATTATTCCCGCCTCCGGCACCTTTGGCTTCGGTTATGAATTCGCCGAACTCTACGACATCAACTGCCTTGGAACGTTCTCTTTCAAGGGCACGACGCTGCACCCGCGCTTCGGCAATCCCACACCGCGGATCGCAGAATGCTCAGCTGGAATGATCAACGCCGTCGGACTGCAGAATCCCGGCGTAGACGATGTGATTGGAGAAGAACTGCCGAAGCTGAAACAAGTATTTCATAAGCCTGTCATGGCGAACGTCAGCGGCTTTTCGATCGAAGAATACGCTGAAACTTGCGCAAAACTGGACAATCAAGAGCAGGTCGGCTGGCTGGAAGTCAACGTGTCCTGCCCGAACGTGCATGGCGGCGGTATGAGCTTCGGCGTGGACTCGCATGCGGCCGCGTCTGTTGTCAGAGCCGTCAAGGCTGTGACGACCAAGCCTGTCATCGTCAAGCTTTCGCCCAACGTGACCGACATCGTCGCGATCGCGAAAGCCTGTGAAGACGCCGGCGCAGACGGCATCAGCCTCATCAACACGCTGCTCGGCATGCGGATCGATCTGCGCACGAGAAAGCCGGTTATCGCCAACAAGATGGGCGGTTTTTCCGGTCCGGCGATCTTTCCGGTCGCGCTGCGGATGGTGTATCAGGTCGCGCACGCCGTGAATATTCCTGTCATCGGTATGGGCGGCGTACAGTGTGCCGAAGACGTCATCGAAATGATGCTGGCTGGCGCGACAGCGGTCGAAGTTGGTACGGCAAATCTGATCGACCCGTTTGCGTGCAAGAAGATCATTGATGATCTGCCGCGCGTGATGGAACAGTATAAGATTTCGTCCCTTGCGGACATTATCAAAGGAGTACGGTAATTATGGGAAAAGACGTTATCATTGCCTGCGATTATGCTTCTGCGCAGCAGACGTTCTCTTTTCTTGATCTCTTCACGGAGGAAAAGCCGTTCGTGAAGATTGGGATGGAACTGTTCTATGCTGAGGGTCCAGCGATTGTGCGCGAGATCAAAAGGCGCGGTCACAAAATCTTTCTGGATCTGAAGATGCACGATATACCGAATACTGTCAAAAAGAGCATGGCCGTTTTGTCGAACCTCGATGTTGATATCTGCAATCTTCACGCTTCCGGAACAATTCCGATGATGGAAGCCGCACTCAAAGGGCTGACGAGACAAGACGGTACGCGCCCGCTGCTAATCGCCGTGACACAGCTGACGAGCACCGATCAGCAGCACATGGAGGACGACCTCTGGATCCACGCGCCGATCGCAGACGTTGTGATGCACTACGCAGAAAACGCGAAGAAAGCCGGTTTGGACGGCGTTGTTTGTTCGCCGCTCGAAGCGCAGAAAGTGCATGACTGCTGCGGCAAAGATTTTCTGACCGTGACGCCCGGTGTTCGCTTTGCCGAAGGGGAACTTGGCGACCAGAAGCGCGTGATGACCCCGGCGCAGGCAAAGGAGATCGGCTCTGACTATATCGTGGTCGGACGTCCGATCACGGCTGCAGAAGACCCCGTGGCGGCATATCGCCGCTGCGTGAAAGAATTCGTTGATTAAAGGAGGCATACGATGGAACTTTCCAAACTGATCGCGCAGGATCTGCTGAAGATCAAGGCTGTTTTCTTCCGTCCGGAAGACCCGTTCACCTGGGCGAGCGGCATCAAAAGCCCGGTCTATTGCGACAACCGGCTGACGCTGACTGCGCCGGAGGTACGCAACGACGTGGAAAACGGGCTTGCAACGTTGATAAAAACGTATTATCCTGACGCTGAAGTGCTGATGGGTACATCCACCGCAGGCATCGCGCACGCGGCAATTACGGCGCAGTTGATGGGCCTGCCGATGGGCTACGTTCGCTCAGGCAACAAGGACCACGGCAGACAGAACCGGATCGAAGGAAAACTGGAACCCGGTCAGAAAATCGTTGTGGTGGAGGATCTGATCTCCACCGGCGGCAGCGTGATCGACGTTGTTGATGCGCTGCGCGAAGCCGGCGCAGACGTACTCGGTATCGTCAGTATCTTCACCTACGGGATGCAGAAGGGGCTTGACCGTTTGGCAGCGGCAAAAGTCAAAAACGTGTCGCTGACAAACTTCGACGAGATCGCTGCTGTCGCTGCCGAGCAGGGCTATATCGCAAAAGCGGATATTGAACGGCTGATTGCGTTCCGCAACAACCCGTCGGACGAAAGCTGGATCGGAGGGAGCAAATGAGATCGATCATTGATATTCTGGATCTTTCTGTCGAAGAACTTGACGAGCTGCTCGCCGTCGCAACGGACATCATCGCGCACCCGCAGCAGTATCAGGACGCCTGCGCGCATAAGAAGCTGGCGACTCTGTTCTTTGAGCCGTCCACGCGGACGCGGCTGTCGTTTGAGGCCGCCATGTACGAACTCGGCGGCAATGTGCTTTCCGTGACCGGCGGCGCGACATCGTCCGTCGCAAAAGGGGAAAGCGTCGCCGATACGGCGAAGACTGTCAGCTGCTACGCTGATATTATTGCCATGCGTCACCCGAAGGAGGGCGCCGCGCTGGTCGCCGCACGAAGCGCCACAATTCCCGTGATCAACGCGGGCGACGGCGGACACTGTCACCCGACGCAGACGCTTGCCGACCTCTTGACGATCTACCGCGAAAAAGGCGGCTTCAACGGGCTGACGATCGGGCTTTGCGGCGACCTCAAATTCGGCCGCACGGTGCATTCCCTGATCAACGCCATGAGCCGTTATAACGATATCCGATTCATCCTTGTTTCTCCGCAGGAGCTGAAGCTCCCGTCCTACGTCAAAAACGACACGCTGAAAAAGTACGGCTTGCCGTACACGCAGACGACAGACCTGCAGTCAACGCTGCCGGAAATGGATGTCCTGTACATGACCCGCGTTCAGCGTGAGCGTTTCTTCAACGAGGAAGACTATCTGCGCTTGAAGGATACCTATATTCTGACGCCGGATAAGCTGCGCGACGCGAAGAAGGACCTTTGCATCATGCACCCGCTGCCGCGCGTCAACGAGATCAGCGTCGCGATCGACGACGACCCCCGCGCGTGCTATTTCAAGCAGGTACTTAACGGCAAATATATGCGCATGGCGCTGATTCTCAAGCTTTTGAAGGAGGCGGCTTTATGAACATTGATTCCATTCAGAACGGCATCGTGATCGACCATATCAAAGCCGGGAGCGCCATGGAGCTGTACGATCTGCTCGGGCTCGACGCACTCGACGTTTCCGTCGCGATTATCAAGAACGTCTCCAGCCGCAAAATGGGCAAGAAAGATATCATCAAGATCGACGCGGATATCCCGGTCGATCTCGACGTGATAGGCTATGTCGATCCTGGTGCGACAATCAACGTGATCAAGGACGGGCTGCTCGTCGAAAAGAAAACGCTGTCTTTGCCGAAGACGCTCACGAACGTGCTGAAATGCAAGAATCCGCGCTGTATCACGTCGTGTGAACAGGAGCTCGATCATGTGTTCCGGCTGACGGATGAATCGAAAAAACTCTACCGTTGCGTGTACTGCGAAACGAAAGCAAACTGACGGTGTTTGCCGGAATGAACGAAATGACTAAAAAAGACAGTTTTCCTGCACTTTTTTTCTATATGTAGAATGATTGACTTCTTAAACCACAATATGTTATAATCCTATTGTGTTGGAAGCTGAACATTTCGGTTTGTTTTTCGTGACTGACGGGTAGAGTGTGGAGCACCACATGGGAGCGAAAAACAAAATAAACGCCGACCGTCTGGGCACACGGAACTTGAACGCAAGGAAAGTGTGCCCTGTTTGATTTTTCAGGAGGATGAATATGAAAAAAGTTGGTATCATTATGGGGAGCGACAGCGATCTGCCGATCGTGCAGAAAGCGATCGACACCCTGCAAACGCTCGGCATTCCGTTTGAGGTGCATGTGTTCTCCGCGCACCGCACGCCCGACCAGGCGCGCGACTTTGCGCGCGCTGCCCGCGACAACGGCTTCGGCGCGATTATTGCCGCGGCCGGCATGGCGGCGCATCTCGCCGGCGCCATCGCCGCGAACACAACCCTGCCCGTGATCGGGATCCCGTGCAAATCATCAACACTCGACGGCATTGACGCCCTTTTGTCCACTGTGCAGATGCCTTCCGGCATTCCGGTTGCCACAGTCGCAATCAACGGGGGAGTCAATGCTGCTTTGCTTTGCGCCCAGATCCTTGCGGTCGAAGATAAAGCTCTTGCCGCGATGCTCGACGCAAAGCGCAGCGCCGACGCCGAGCTTGTTCTGGCGAAGGACGCAAAAATCGCCGCGCAGTTCCAAAGCTGAATCACGGCAAATCAATATTTGTGAATCATGTATTCAAGGAGGATAAACAAATGGAAAAACTGAATCAACTCTATGAAGGCAAAGCCAAGAAAGTCTTCGCGACCGACGACCCTGAGGTGCTCCTCGTCTCCTATAAGGACGACGCGACCGCCTTCAACGGTATCAAGCGCGGCACGATCGCCGGCAAAGGCGCCATCAACAACCGCGTCACGAACTACATGATGCAGCTGCTCGAAAAAGAAGGCGTGCCGACGCACTTCGTGAAAGAGCTGTCCGACCGTGAAACGCTCGTCAAAAAAGTGACGATCGTTCCGCTGGAAGTCATCATCCGCAACATTTCCGCCGGCTCATTCTCCAAGCGCTGCGGCGTAGAGGAAGGTATCGTATTCGACGAGCCGACGATCGAGTTTTCCTATAAGAACGACGAACTCGGCGATCCGCTGATCAACGCTTATCACGCCGTCGCGCTCAAGCTCGCGACCTGGGACGAGATCGAGACGATCAAAACGCTCGCGTTCAAGGTCAACAGCTTCATGAAGGCGTTCTTCAAGAAGCTCGGCGTCGATCTCGTTGACTTCAAGCTGGAGTTCGGCAGACTGTCCGACGGAACGATTGTCCTTGCCGACGAGATCTCGCCCGATACCTGCCGTTTCTGGGACAGCGAGACCCACGAAAAGCTTGATAAGGACCGCTTCCGCCGCGACCTCGGCAACGTGGAAGGCGCTTATCAGGAAATGATGAAACGTATTTTCGGCGAATAATTTTCTTTCGGAGGTAACCTATGGGTGGCTTTTTTGCGGCGACCGGGAAAAAGGACGTCATTTCCGACGTGTTTTTCGGCACCGATTACCATTCACACTTAGGGACGCGCTCAGCCGGTATGGCGGCTTACGATCCCGAGATCGGTCTGCAGCGCAACATTCACAGACTCAACAACACGCCGTTCCGCACGAAGTTCGATCACGTGCTGAGCGATATGCAGGGCACAGCCGCGATCGGGTCGATCAATGACTCCGACCCGCAGCCGCTGCTGATCCGCTCGAGTATCGGCACCTACGCGATCTGCACGGTCGGCGTGATCAACAACGCCGATTCATTGATCAACCAGTATCTGTCGTTTTCCGGCGGACACTTTGATGCGATGACGGGCGGTAAGGTCAACACCAACGAGTTGACCGCCGCACTGATCAACCAGAAGAGTAGCTTCACCGAAGGCATCCGCTTTGTGCAGGAGTCGGTTGAAGGCACCGTATCGATCCTGATCCTGCGCGACAACGGCGCGTTGATCGCTGCGCGCGATAAGGTTGGTCGCCTGCCGGTGTTGGTCGGTAAGTCCGACGACGGATATTGTGTCTCATTTGAGTCATTCGCGTACCGCAAGCTCGGTTACACCGACGAACGCGAGCTCGGCCCAGGCGAGATCGTCGAGATCACGCCGGACGGCGTCAAACAGCTTGCTGCGCCGGGCGATAAGCTTCGGATCTGTGCCTTCCTCTGGACGTATTACGGCTACCCCAATTCTGATTACGAGGGCGTCAACGTTGAAATGATGCGCTATCGAAATGGCGCGATCCTTGCACAGAATGACATTGACAGCGGTACAGCGCAGGACATCGACTATGTCGGCGGCGTGCCCGATTCCGGTACCCCGCACGCGATTGGCTACGCCAATAAGAGCGGCATTCCGTTCGCCCGTCCCTATATCAAATACACGCCGACCTGGTCGCGTTCGTTTATGCCGACCAATCAGGTGGACCGCAACGAGATCGCAAAAATGAAGCAGGTCCCCGTACAAAGCTTGATCGAAGGCAAGCGGCTGCTGTTCGTCGACGATTCCATCGTTCGCGGCACACAGCTCAAGGAAACGGTCGAATTCCTCTATCAGAACGGCGCGAAGGCTGTTCACATGCGTTCCGCCTGTCCGCCGATTATGTATGGCTGCAAGTACCTCAACTTCTCCCGCGCGACGAGCGATATGGAGCTGCTGGCACGCCGGACGATCGTGGAACTGGAAGGGGAGGAAGGTCTGCAGCATATCGACGAATATGCCGACGGCGCCACGGAGCGCGGCAAAAAGCTGCGCAAGACGATTTGCGACAACTTCCACTTCGATTCTCTGGAATTCCAGACGCTGGAAGGCGCGGTCAAAGCGATCGGCATTGATCAGTGTAAGCTTTGCACCTACTGCTGGAACGGAAAGGAGTAAGCCATGAATCAGCAATCGAAATCTGACGCTTACGCATCCGCGGGCGTCGATATCACTGCCGGCTACCGTGCGGTGGAACTGATGAAACGGCACATTGCGCGCACGGTATTGCGGCCGAGCGCCGATATCATCGGCGGTTTCGGCGGGCTGTTCCCGTTGGACGTCGCAGGGATGCAGCGTCCTGTGCTGGTGTCCGGCACCGACGGCGTCGGCACCAAGTTGAAGTTGGCATTCCTGCTGGACAAGCATGATACGGTCGGCATCGACTGTGTCGCGATGTGTGTCAACGACATTATCTGTTGCGGGGCGAAACCGCTTTTCTTCCTCGATTACATTGCCTGCGGCAAAAACGTACCTGAACGGATCGAGCAGATCGTGTCCGGCGTTTGCGACGGCCTCGTGATTGCCGGCGCCGAGCTCATCGGCGGCGAAACGGCTGAGATGCCCTGTTTTTATCCGGTCAATGAATATGACCTTGCCGGCTTTGCTGTCGGCGTAGTCGATCAGCCGAAGATCATCGATCACAAGACGATGCGCCCCGGCGATGTGATGATTGCGCTTCCGTCCTCGGGATTGCATTCCAACGGCTTTTCGCTGGTTCGTAAAGTCTTCGACGTAGAACACATCGACCTGCGCACGCCTGTCGAAGCGCTCGGCGGAAAGGTAAGCGGCTCGGTCAGCAATAAAACGACTGCCCTGATCAATAATGACGCCGCTTCCAACTCCACGAAAAACCGGACCGCAAAGCAGCTTGGCGTTCCGGTCCTGACGGAAGAGGACTTCATGCAGCAGTATCAGCTGGAAGGAGAACGGTAAATGCGTTACGAAGGACAGATCTACCGGCCGCCCAGTGAAGCCTACAGCTATATCCTGCAGGTGACCGTCGGCTGCAGCCACAACGCCTGCACGTTCTGCAACATGTATCTGGAGAAACAATTCCGGATCCGTTCCCTGA
>JAFYDS010000142.1 GCA_017544665.1 Clostridia bacterium
ACGATTACGCCGATGCAGGACTGGATGTGGAAACCGCGACCGCAGAGGATATCCGAAACACCTTCGGCGACATTGAAAACGACATGAACGCGATGCTGGATTATCAGACGTGGCTTTCCGTCGGCACGCTGTACGAGGGACTGAACAAATACGAAGGCGGCAATTTCGCAAAAGGCGAGCTGCTTGACTTCTTCCTCGAGGACAACGACCCCGAAGATACGGAAATCTTTATCCCGATGGCGGCGGCATTGTCCGACGGGCAGCGTTACGGCCTGCCCTTCGTTGACCTGGAAGGGCTTCTCCGATATGCTTTCTCAACAGAAGAAGGCTGGAAACAATACGTTGATCAAAGCAAAGTGGGCTTTGACGGACTGAGAAGTGTTTCCGTCTATCAGAACATCGACCGCGATATCTATAAGGACGACGGTTCCGTTGCGCTGACCGGCGCGGCACAGCGCGCAAACAACATCGCCGCCGGTACCACCGGCTCGAGAGAAGCGCAGATGGATACCCTGTCCACAATCACGGTAATCGGCTGGGTGGCAACCTTCGGCGGAACGCTGGCAACGGTCATCTCAACGGCGATCAGTGATTCTTTGTACAAAGACTTTGCGTTTGACAAGATCTCAGGCGTATGGGTAGAGACTCTGGAAAAAGTCATTCTGGATGATAACACTTACGCGGAGTTTATCAAAGAATACAGCGCAAATTTCGGCACCGCCAGAGTTCCGGAAATCGCCGCGCAAGTCAACAGGATCCGTTTCGCTCTCAAGCTCTCCCACATTTTCCAGACCGTGACATTGTTCCTCGCCGTCGCTACGACCTTTATCACGATCATCGACCTGTGTCGGAACGAGAACATCAAACAGCTTCCGATACCGAAATACCTGGTGGATAACTACACGGACGCCGACGGCGGCAGTTATGCGCTGAATTATAAGGCGGTCGAGTGCAACCGCGAGGAATACTTCGGCGCGGACTACACCAAACAGAAGGGTTCCTGCGCCGATCTGATGGCGGACGAGGGCAAGCAGTGGCTCGTACTCTACGCCACCAAAAACTCCAAGGCAGGCAGACCCCTCACGCCCGACTTCGTCGTGCAGGAAACCAGCCAGGCTCCGGGCAGCTTTGAAGGCAACGTGCATTTCATCGGCGAAAAAGGCGCGGTGAACGTCATCAGTGCCGCGTTCAAGAACTACTCCACGTTCAGCCAGACGTGGCAGGGCATCGCAGGTGACTACACGATGTACGTATTCTATAAGATCAGCGACGACGTCAAGACCTATGACGAGGCCGCGGGCAACATGACCGCCACTGCCATGAGCCGCGGCAAGCTGGCGATCTTCGGCTTTGGCGGACTGGCGCTGGGCGCAGCGCTCGGCGTGGCCGTGACCAGCCTCGCCAAGAAGAAAAAGAAAGCCGAAGCGTGAGAATCGGCAGAAAGGAGACCGCAGCATGAAGTATTTCAAAATGGTTTTAGCGCTGGTTCTGGCGCTGCTCACCGCATTTGTCCTGCCGCTGCAGTCCATGGCGGCGGGCGGCAAGTATGTGTCCGAGGTCTACGTCGCCTACGGTAAAAACGCCGAGGAAGCGAAGCAGACCTTGCAGGCCAAGGGATTCACCCCCGTTGAGGGCAATCTCAACGAAAACGGCAACACCTACGTGATGATGGGTTACAAGACCACCGACAACATTCGCGATTCCATCACCGATATTGCCGTTATGAATATGGACGGCAATTTCAGCACTACCGAGTATAAAGAGGTGCTGCGCCAAAGAAAAATGCAGATCGCCGGGCTTTTGAACGAGTTGATGGAAACCGTACGGGAATACCGCGCCAATCTTCGGGCGGGCAAGGCAAAAGCAACGGTCGTGCACGATTTGCTCAACAATATCACGGATGACGATTCCGGTATGGGGCTGGGCGATCTGTTCAACAGCGAAACCTTTCAGGATAAGGTCGGCGTGGATGCAAGCGTTACCGCGGTAAACACCAAAAAACTGCCCGATCTGCTCACGATTCTGATGCAAGGCAACGTGGCGTTTATTAAAGAAGTGGAATCGCTGCTTGCCGTTGCCGCGGACACGAACGAGAACACCTGGCTGGATCGCTTCGCCCAAACAGAGTATGACGATCTGCTGGACGCGCTTGAAACCAGCCGCCCCGATTTGAACACGGCTTCCAAGCGGACCCGGTTCCTTTACGCGGAATACGGCGAGGTCGCAAACAATCTTGCAACAGCCACGGCCGATTTCCGTCAAAAACTGCTTGATTACGAAGCGTTGGGTCTGTCGGTCACAACCGCTTCGGAGGACGACGTCAAAAACGCGTTCGGCGACCCGGAAAACGCGAACGATGAAGAAAAAGCCGAGATCGCCGCCAAACAGCTTCAATGGATGTCGATCGGCTCGATCTATGAAAATCTCAAAAATTACGAGGGCGGCAACTACGCCAAGGGCGAGATGCTCGACTTCTTCCTGGAAGAAGCGAACGAAGACGATACCGAACGTTACTACCCGATGGCGGCGGCCTTTACCGCCGGCCAGCGCGGCGGAATGAAATTCGTCTCCCTTACGGATCTTTTACGCTATGCGCTGCTGGATGATGAAAGCTGGGCAAACGCGATCCGCCATGACGCGCTCTTCACCCAAACAGGCGCACAGTCCGTTTACAGCGGCGTCAACCGCGAACTGTTTAATACGGACGGCTCCGTTGCGTATACGGATGCAGCGGACAGAGAAAGGCATCTGGCGCAGCAGGCAGTAAACAGAGAAAATGAACCGAGCGCGTGGAAAGGCGTTTTCATTGCGTGGGGCGCGACTGCTTTTGCTGGCCTTGTATTCGGCGCAACCCATTACATTAAGAATATTATGACGGATAACTACGCCGACTATTTGTTTGGTACCTTCGGGCTTGAAACGTTTAACAGACTCCAAACCGGTGAGACGTATTTAGAGGGCGGAACGCCGTTGGACAGCGACATGCAATGCATTTGCGCTTTCAACACCTTTTTTAAGTTCGCAACAATCTTTCTGGCAATCGCCTCCGCAATTTATACCGTTTATACCGCCGTCAAAGTGGATGACGTAACGCTCAAACCCATTCCGAAGTATTTTGTGGATAACAGGACCAACGACGCGGGCGAGAGTTTTCAACTGAACTATCAGGCCGTGGAATGCAACCGCGCGGATTATAATCAGAATGAAAAACAAACCGGCAACAGTGCCGACCTCAATGCCGATGAGGGTAAACAGTGGCTGGCGATCTATGTCTCAAAGAACTCGATGGCAGGCAAGCCCGTAACGCCTGATTTCAAGATAACTGAGACCGCTTCTGCTCCGAGCGGTATGAACGGCAATATTCATATGCTCGGCGAGAAGGGAGCTGAAAACCTCTGCAACGCCAATTACATGAACTACTCAAAACTGTATTCAGGCTATAAATCAGTTAAGGACGCCATTTACGGAGAAGAAAAAGCGTATATGTTTTTCAAACTCAGTGATCTATCAAAGACCTACGATGAATCTGCGGGCAACATGACCGCTTCTTCGATCGGCGGCGGAAAAACAGCGATCTTCGGCTTCGGCGGTATTGCAGTCGGCGCTGTTCTCGGCGCATTATGCACTATGTTGATTGGCAAAAATAAAAAGAAAAAGGAGACGATATAATGTTCAGATTTTTTAAGACTGTTTTAATTTTTGCGCTTGTGCTGGTCACGGCGCTGCTTGTGCCGACACAGGCGATTGCTGCGGCAAATAACGGCAAGTACGTTTCAGAGGTTTATGTTGCATACGGCAAGGACGCCGAGGAAGCAAAGAAAACACTTGAAGATAAGGGCTTCACCCCGGTCGAGGGCAACCTCAACGACGGCGGCAAGACCTATTCGATGCTCGGATATAAAACAACAAACGAAATCCGCGATTCGATCACCGACCTCGCGGTTATGAATATGCGCGGCAATTTCAGCGTTGAGGAATACAAAACCCTTCTGAAATCTCAGAAAACGCAGATTGCCGAATTCCTCGAGGAATTTATGGCGGTCATTCAGGAATACCGCGTAAACCTCAAAGCAGGCAAAGAGAAGGCAACCTACGTTCACGACCTGCTCAACAACTATAGGGATGACGACACGGGAATGCTGATGGGCGATTTGCTCAATTCCGAAACCTTACAGGACAAAGTCGGCATTGCGCAGAGCATTGAAGCGGAAAATCCCGACAACCTTCCCAATCTTGTCACGATTCTGATGCAGGGTAACACGCAGGTGATCAAGTCGATGGAAGTGCTTCTTTCCATGGCGACCGATACTGCCGACAACAGCTGGCTTGACCGTTTTGCAGAGCTTGACTATGACACTCTCCTTGATAAGGCAGAGGACGAGCGCCCTGACCTCAACACAGACTCAAAACGCACGCAGTATCTTGACAATCTGTACGGCGACGACGCGGCGGTGCTCG
>JAFYDS010000019.1 GCA_017544665.1 Clostridia bacterium
TCATTATGTCCATCAAGAGCGGCCCCAAGTCCACGATCCGCGTCAAGGATCATGTGATGCATACGATCAAGAATTGCGAAGGCAACGCGCGCGCCGTGATGGAATTCGGTTCCATGCAGCTTGCGAACGATCTGTTCAATGACCGCGTCAATTCGCTCGCTTGCATCGGCGACGGTACGATCACCATGAAGGGCATGATCTCCATGCTCGACAACATGAACAGAATACTCGACAGAGTAGCGCTGTATCTGGCATAAGGAGGGGAACATATGTCTTATCCCGAATATACGCATGAAAAAAGCCGCGCCCTGTTCAAACGCGCGGAGAAAGTGATCCCGTCCGGTGTTTACGGACATCTCGGCCCGGCGGAAGGTTTGTTTATCCCGGTCAGCAAGTGGCCGATGTTCAGCGACCGCGCGCAGGGGAGTTACTTCTGGGACGTCGACGGCAACCGTTATATCGACTATATGTGTGCATACGGCCCCAACGTTCTCGGTTATAATGATCCCGACGTTGATGCCGCCGCGCTTGCGCAGTTGAAAAAGGGCAACTGCACGACGTCGCCCGGCAGCGTAATGGTGGATTGCGCAGAGCTGCTCGTCGATACGGTCGCAAGCGCCGACTGGGTCTATTTTGCCAAGAACGGCAATGACACGACGCAGATCGCCGCCATGACCGCGCGTGCTTATACGCACCGCAAGAAAATCATCTTCTTCCGCGGTTATTATCACGGCGTTTCGCCCTGGCAGGCCAAGAAGGACTATAACGGCGTTCTGCCGGAGGAAGTCTGGAACAACATCATTGTGCCGTGGGACGACATTCCCGCATTGGAAAAGGCGATCGACGAAAACAAGGGCGAGATCGCCGCGATCATCGCGCAGCCGTACGATCACGGCAATTTCCATGACAACAACGTCATGACGCGCGCGTTCTGGGCGAAAGTGCGCAAGCTTTGCGACGACGAGGATATTCAGCTCATCATCGACGACGTGCGCGCCGGCTTCCGTCTCGACCTTGCCGGTTCCGACCACTTCTTCGGTTTCAAGGCGGATATGATCTGCTTCTGCAAGGCGCTTGCCAACGGTTACAATATGTCCGCACTCTGCGGCAGAGATCACCTTAAAAACACGATCAGCGGTATGAACGTGACGGGCAGCTACTGGATGTCGTCCGTGCCGTTCGCGGCCTGCATCGCCAACATCGAAAAGATGAAGAAACTGAACACGCCGCAGTTGTTCGACACGATCGGCACGAAGCTCATCAACGGCCTGAAAGTTACGGCGAAGGACAACGGATTCGATCTTGTCGTGTCCGGAATGCCGGCGCTGTTCTATCTGCGCGTGGCGAACGACGACACGCTGTGTCTGCATCAGGAATGGATCGCGGAGTGCGTATCGCGCGGCGTTTTCTTCGCCTCGCATCATAACCACTTCATCAACGCGTCGCTGACCGACGAGGATATTCAGACGACGCTTGAGATCGCGGACGATGCGTTCAAGGCGGTCAAGGCCAACCATCCCGAACTTGATTAAGGAAGGAGTATACGACATGTCATTGTCCAAAAGCGAATGGCTCGCGCTGGAAAAGAAAGCCAACGAACTGCGCAATTTGTGTCTGGACACCACGTTCTGGGCAGGCAGCGGTCACATCGGCGGCGGCATGAGCGCGATGGATATTTTCACCGTGCTGTACCACAAGTATCTGCACATCCGTAAGGATGATCCGAACTGGCCGGACAGAGATCGTTTCATCCTCAGTAAGGGTCATGCCGGTATCGCGTACGCGCCCGTGCTGTGCGACTTCGGCTTCAACGACAAAGAGCAGCTCAAAACATTCAACCACACCAATTCCAAGATGGGTATCCATCTGGATTCCAACAAGGTCATCGGCGTCGATGCATCGACCGGTTCGCTCGGTCACGGTATGCCGATTGCGGCCGGTACGGGACTTGCGGCGCGGGTGCTCGGCAAGAGCTACATGACTTACGTCCTGACGGGCGACGGCGAGCTCGGCGAAGGCTCCAACTGGGAAGCGGCCATGACGATCAATCATTTCAACCTCACCAACGTCGTGACGATCGTTGACCGTAACCACAAGATGATCGACGGCGATACGGAGGACGTCATGAAGCTCGAACCGCTGGCCGACAAATGGGCTGCATTCGGTTTCACGGTCAAGAAAGTCGACGGCCAGAATATCCGTGAGCTTTGTGAGGCGATCGACTTTGCGCTGACCGCCACGAATCCCGTTCTGATCCTGGCGGACACCGTCAAGGGCGCCGGCATCAAGATGATGGAAAACAATTATAAATGGCATTACGGCGCGATCAACGACGAACTGTACGCGCAGTGCAAAGCGGATCTGGCGGAGTATTATCAAAAACGTGTGGAGCGCGTTGAAAGGGAGGCGAAGTAAATGGCAGGCGGATTTGTTTATACGGCTGTGGAATCCACCGCGATGTCCACCGCGGAATATTACGGCAATACATTGGCTGAACTCGGCAGAGAGCATCCCGAGATCGTTGCGCTGACGGCTGACCTGGCTACGTCGACCAAGATCGGTATTTTCCAGAAGGAATTCCCGGATCGTTTCTTCAACGTCGGTATCGCGGAGCAGAATATGTTCGGCGTTGCTGCCGGTATGGCGAAGGCGGGCTGCGTTCCGTTCCTGTCTACGTTTTCCGTGTTCGCTTCGCTGCGCTGCGCGGATCAGCTGCATACCGATATTTGTTATCAGAATATCAACTGTAAGATTATCGCCACGCACGCCGGCACATCTTTCGGTCAGGCGGGTTCCACGCATCACGCGATCGTCGACCTTGCCGTCGCGCGTTCCATGCCGAACCTTGTCGTGATCTGCCCGGCGGACGGCGTAGAGACGGCGAACGCGGTGCGTGCCGCTTATGCGCACAACGGCCCGGTCTATATCCGCATTAACCGCGGTTTTGACCGCGTGCTCTATTCCGACGGCGATTACGGTTATGAGATCGGCAAAGCCGTCGAACTGCATGAAGGTACGGACGCGACGATCATTGCGACCGGTTCCTGCGCATTCCAGGCGCTGCAGGCCGCCATGTTCCTGAAGAACGTGCAGGGCGTCAACGTCCGTGTGCTGAACATGCATACAATCAAACCCATCGACAAGGAAGCGATCCTCAAGGCGGCAAAGGAGACCGGCAATATCATCACCGCGGAAGATCACAACATTATCGGCGGTCTCGGTTCCGCAGTGGCCGAAGTGCTCGCGGAGAGCGACATCCCCGTTCGCTTCAAGCGTCTGGGCATCCCGGATAAGTTTGCGCCGATCGGCCTGCACGAGGACATCATGTCGATCCTCGGCATTGATTCCAACGGTCTGATCCACGCAGTCAACGACATCCTGGGCAGAAAGACGGATGACGACGACAACTGGGAAGACGAAGTATAAGGAGGCGTGACGAATATGCATAAGAAAGAAGACGTATATGCCAGCATCATATTCTTCGATGCAGTGCTCCCGCTGATGAAGGTCATTGCAAATGATGTTCCGGATCTTAAGAAGAAATTCAAGGGCATGAACGCCATCATCCAGATCACCGCCAAAGATCCCGATTACAAGGGCGGTAAGCGCAGCACCTGCTTCGTCATCAAAAACGGCGAATGGACGGTCAGACTGCACACCATGCACACGAACCCGGACGTTGAGATCGGCTTCAATTCGATCGAGGCGATGAACGGTTTCTTCAAGGGTAAGATGAATCTCCAGACGCTTCCGCGCAAGCTCAAAGGCGTCTCGTCGATGAACGTGCTGCTGCCGTTTGTTTCCGTGCTGCTGAAGATGTCGTCGCTCCTGTCCGCAACAACGCCGCCGAAGGACGAAGCGTCCAAGGAACTGATGGTCAAGTGCTTCTTCTATCTGCTCTCGACCGGCATCAGCAAGCTGAACAAGGCGGGATATCCCTCGATCCACGATTGGGCGCTCAAGAGCCCCGACCGTATCTACGGCTGGGCTGTGGACGGCTGTCCCTCTGTTTCGGCGCATATGCGCGTCAAGGAAGGCAAGACGAAGGCCGGCCGCGGCGACTATAAGAACGCACTGACGTTCTTCACGCTGCGTTTCAACAGCCTCGACAGCGCGCTCGGCATCCTGCTGGATACGGATGACATGATGGAAGCGGTGAAGGCCGGTCGTCTGATTATGGACGGCGCGCCAGAGTTCGGCGCACAGATCGGCGGCTTCATGCTGGAAGTCGGCGCATTGGCAAAATAAAGAATGCTGTGAGTCCAGAGCTGCGGCTTTTTGTCGCGGCTCTGGAAAAATGCGTAATAGGGAGAAAATTTTTTTTGTTATGAAATTAGAAGAACTCAACCTTAACCCCGTTGCGAAAGTGCGGGAGAGCACCAATTTTACCGTCCGGGAGATCAAAAAAGTCTGTAAGAACATCGGCCCGCGCGCTGCCGGTTCCGAAAACGAAAACAAGGCGCAGGACTACATCCTGGAAAACTGCGCGAAATTTGCCGATACGGCAGAAAAAGAAACGTTCCGTTTGTCTCCGCGCGCATTCATGGCGTGGCCGTGGCTCGGCGCGGTCATTGAATTCATTGCAATCGCGCTGTTTATTCTGTCCGCGTTTGTACCGGAGCAGGTCGCGCAGATCCTGCCGATCGTGTCCCTGGGTTTGACGGTCTGCGATATTCTCCTGATCGCGCTGGAATTCCTGTTATATAAACAGATTCTGGATCCGTTCTTCAAAAAGGCGGATTCGAGCAACGTGATCCTGACCAAAAAGCCGAAAGGCGAAGTGCAGCGCAGGATCATCTTCAGCGGACACATCGACTCCGCCTATGAGTGGCGATTCACGCACTGGGGCGGCTATAAGCTGCTGCGGTTTGCCGTGTTTTGCGCGCTCGGTTCCCTGATTGCCTGCCTGGTGCTGGATATTCTGGCTGTTGTGCTGCAGCCGTCCGACGGTGTGATGTTCGGTTTCCGCGTGGCGGAAGGCGTCTGTGTTCTGTTCATGACCGTCGGGTTCATGTTCGATGATCCCAAACGGGTCGTGGAAGGCGCGAACGACGATCTGACCGGCGTGTTTTCATCCATTGCGGTTTTGCAGTTCCTGACTACGAATAATATCGAATTGGAACATACGGAGGTCGTTGCCGTTTCGATGGGCAGCGAGGAATCGGGGCTTCGCGGGTCGAAGGCGCTTGTCAAGGCGCATAAATTTGACGATGTGGAGACAGTATTCGTCGGTACGGATACGGTGCACGATATCGAATTCATGGGCGTATATAACCGCGACATGACCGGTACGGTTCGTTTGGATGAACAGGCGGTCACGATGGTGCTGCATGCAGCGCACGAGTCCGGAATGAAGCTGCCGAAGATGACGGTCGACCTCGGCGCGACGGACGCTGCGGCGATGACGCAGGGCGGTGTGCGTTCCGTTGCGTTCTCTGCGATGGATCACTCTCCGGCGCGTTATTATCACACGCGGCTCGATACGGCGGATAATCTTTCCGTTCCCGCAATCGAGAAAGGCGTCGAGATCCTGATCCGCACAGCGCTGCTGTACGATACGTACGGTCTGCGGGATACATACGCTTCGGACATTTGAGGTCGGTTATGAACTACGTGATCCCGTGCTTGCTCGGCCTGGAGGGGCCGATCGCCGAGGAACTGCGCGCAATGGACGCGCAGAACGTCGCGGCGGAAAACGGCCGCGTGCTGTTTTCGGGCGGCGAGGATATCCTCGCGCGCGTCAATATCTGCTCCCGCTTTGCCGAGCGCGTGCAGATCTTAGTCGGTTCGTTCACGGCTAAATCGTTCGAGGAATTATTCGAGGGGACGAAGTCGCTGCCGTGGGAGGATTACATCCCGCAGGACGATGCGTTTCCGGTCAAGGGCTATTCGATCAATTCGACGCTGTTTTCCGTCAGCGACTGCCAGTCCATCATCAAGAAGGCTGTTGTGGAACGTTTGAAACGGCGTTATCGGATCGAATGGTTTCCGGAAACAGGGCCGGTGCACCAGATCCAGTTTTCTATTATGAAAGATACGGTCAGTCTGCTGATCGACACGTCCGGTTACGGACTGCATAAGCGCGGCTACCGTTTGCAGGCGGCGGATGCGCCGCTGAAGGAGACGCTGGCCGCAGCAATTTGCCATCTGTCACGTCTGCGTCCTTACCATACGCTGTACGATCCCATGTGCGGATCGGGGACGATCCCGATCGAGGGCGTCATGCTCGCCATGCAGATCGCGCCCGGTCTGCACCGTCCGTTTTCGGCGGAACGCTGGGAGACGACGGATGAAACTGTCTGGCGCCGGGAGCGCGAACGCGCGCGTGATCTGGAAAAACGCGATTGTGATTTTGCGTGCTTAGCGTCGGACATTGACGCTGCCGCGCTGGAGCTCGCGAGAGCGAACGCGCAGCGAGCCGGCGTTGCGGACAGAATTCAATTCTTCCGTGCTGATCTGCGAAGCTTTTCCCCGAAGACGGAGCGCGGGACGGTGATCTGCAATCCGCCGTACGGCGAGCGTCTGCTGGACGTCAACGAGGCGGAAAACCTGTATAAAGAAATGGGCCGTGTTTTCCCGCAAAAACGCGGATGGTCATACAGTGTGATCTGTCCGTCGGAGACGTTTGAGAAGTCGTTCGGCCGCAAGGCGGACAAACGCAGAAAACTGTACAACGGTATGATCAAATGCGACTTGTATATGTATTATAAAGGATAGGTGAACAAGATGAAGCATGTTTTCGTCGTAAATCCGACCGCCGGAAAG
This sequence comes from Clostridia bacterium, assembly GCA_017544665.1. Classification (GTDB taxonomy): domain Bacteria; phylum Bacillota; class Clostridia; order Oscillospirales; family Acutalibacteraceae; genus UBA6857. The sequence continues at coordinate 6,766 of JAFYDS010000019.1, forward strand.
AAAGGCAGAGACGCACAGCGGGTCCTGCCGCAGATTGACGCGTACTGTAAGGCGCAGAAGCTTGATTTCGAGGTTTACTGCACGAAATGCGGCGGTGACGGTCTGCGGTTTGTCAAGGAATACTGCCAAAAGGCGCAAGGTGCGCATACGCGTTTTTACGCGTGCGGCGGCGACGGCACGATCTTTGAGGTCGTCAACGGCGCATACGGGTTTGAAAACGTCGAAGTCGCCGCTTTGCCGCTCGGTTCGGGCAACGATTTTATTCGCCTGTTCGGCACAAAAGAGCAGCTTGCCGACGTCGAGGCGCAGGTCAGGGGAACGGCGATCCCGCTTGACCTCATCCGCTGCGGCGATAAGATCGCGATCAACGAATGTTCGATGGGTATGGATGCGGAAGTGTGCAAGAAGCAGTCCGACTTCAAAAAGCTGCCGCTCGTCAGCGGCGAAATGGCGTATACATTTTCCGCTCTCTGGGCATTGATGAAAAAGGCGGGCAATGTGTTCACGATCTCCGTGGACGACAAACCCGCGGTCAAGCAGAAGGTCATTTTCTGCTTTGTCGGCAATTCCCGCTGGTACGGCGGCGGCTATATGGGCGGCCCGCTGGCAATGCCGAACGACGGCCTGCTCGACATTATCGTCGTGCGCAAGGACATGAGCCGCCTGAAGCTTCTCTCACTGCTCGGCAAATACAAAAAGGGACAGCACCTTTCCTGGCCGTTTACGCAGTTCATTCGCGGCAAAAAGATCACAGTCCATGCCGAGATCCCTGCGGTCGTCAATGTGGACGGCGAATGCGAGATCGTCACGGACTGCACGATGGAGATCATTCCCGCCGGAATCCGGTTTGTCGTTCCGGCGAATTCCACGTTTTTTGACGACGTGAAAAGCGGCCGCATCAGCGCGGAAAAACCGATCCCGCTGAAATAAAAAACTTGACATCCGCTATCGTATTGTGGTAAAATGGTTTCACCAAAGGGGAGTAGCTTAAGGGCTTAGTCCAAGCTGTTTGTCAACACTCGGCGTTATACGTCTGGCAGGCAGCCCGATTTATTGGAAGCAAGACCTTTGACGGAGTGTACGCTCTGTCAAAGGTCTTATATTTTTAGCGAAAGGA
>JAFYDS010000143.1 GCA_017544665.1 Clostridia bacterium
GCGCCATTGAGAAGCGCGCGGCCAAGTCGCAACTCCAAACTAACGAATAAGGAGTTGTCTGTATGACATTATTAATCACCGTGTTCGCCGCTGTCATCGCGACCGTCGTGTGGTACGCGAACAAACGCAGCAGCGAGCTGAAGGTCGGCGTCCTGTGCTGGATGTTCTGGGGCGCTTCCCTGATGTGGCTCGTCGATGCGATCTTTGAATACGCCGAGCTGAAGGCGGAGTACTTCACGCCCGATCCGCTCGATATGCTCAACGACGCGTTCCTCGGTCTTTCCGTGGTGGCGCTCGCGCTGGTCATCTGGGTCGTGATCTTGCTGATCAAGGATCCGAGCGGACGGATCAAAGAAGCGCTGCGTAAGAAAAAGTAAAAAAAGAAAAGCCCTCTTTCGAGAGGGCTTTCTTTTTATTTTGTTTCAATTATTTCTTTCGCTTCAAACAGGCTGAGTCCCCTCTCCCGCGCCAGCGCGGCGAGGTCTTCGAACTCGACCTTTTCTTTTTTTGTGCCGTAGCCCGCCGCCGTCTTAAAGCGGATCACGCCGGCGGGGGTCTCTCTTGTTTCGCTCTCGCGTGTCAGCACGCTGCGCTGCATCAGCGTTTCGCGGACGCCGAGCGTCGTCGTGTGGCGGAACAACAGACGGATCATCTCGTCTTTATCCTCCGGCGCACAGAGCACCGTTAAGAGCGTCCCGGGGCGGCCTTTTTTCATCATGACCGCCGTGGTGAACACGTCCTTCGCGCCGCCTTTCAACAATTCTTCGCAGGCAAAGGCGATCCACTCCGCCGTCATGTCGTCGAGGTTGGTCTCGAGCTGAGCGATCTCGTCGTGCGCCGTGTCAATCGCCGTTTCGCCGAGCAGAGCGCGGACGCAGTTCGGCGCATCTTTGAATTCCTTTGTCCCGACGCCGTAACCGACCTTGCACACGCACATCGGCGGCTGCGGGCAAAATGAGCGGCAGAAGTGGCGCAGCAGCGCCGCGCCGGTGGGCGTGCAAAGCTCGCCGCTGATCTCGCCGCCATAGGTCGGGATGCCCTGCAGCAGCAGCGCCGTCGCGGGCGCAGGTACCGGCAACACCCCGTGGGCGCAGCGGACCGTCCCCGATCCGACATGGACGGGCGACGCGGCGATCGCATCGACCCCCAGCCGTTCGAGCAGCAGGCAGACCGCCGTCACGTCGGCGACGGCGTCCAACGCGCCGACCTCATGGAAATGCACTTCGCCGACAGGTTCGCCGTGCACCTTGCTTTCCGCATCGGCAAGCAGCTGATAGACCGCCTTGGCGTTGGCTTTCACCGTGTCGGACGCATGCAAGCCGTCGATCAGAGAAAGGATCTCCGGCAGCGTGCGATGGTCGTGGTCGTGGTGGCCGTGGTGGTGTTCGTGGGCGTCGGGGTGTTCTTCCTCCCCGTGTACCGCCACGCGCAGGTGCAGCCCGCGGATGCCGCAGGTCTCGGTTTCTTCCAGCGTAAAGGTCACGCCCGGAATGCCGAGCGAACGCAGGGCGTCAAGCGCTGCCTGCGGGTCGTCTTCGAGCGCGAGCAGCGACGCCGCGATCATATCCCCCGCCGCGCCCATCGCGCAGTTCCAATAGAGTTGCTTCATTCTCAGCCACCTCCGGTTTCGTCAAAGGTACTATATCACAAAAGCGCGGTTTCGTCAAATAAAGAGAAATAAACGGGATCGGCTGTCATCACAGGATCGACCGGATCGCTTCTTCATAATCATCGTCAATCAAAACAACCAGCTCTCCGGCTTTTTGAAAGCCCTCGATGATTTGCCGGTTGTCCGCTTTCAGGTTGGCAGCCGTGCAGTCAGTGTCGTCCGGTCTGGATTCCAGATCGGAAGCGTGCTGCCTGATCTCGTCAAAATGTTTTTCAATAAAGCCATCCGTCATGGCAAGACAGACAAACCGGATGGACGGCAGGTACCGTTCGTCAAAGTCCTTCCGCCAATCAAACGGGACATAACAGCCCTCCACGATCAGGTTCTGGTCATTTTCAACGGCCGTCTTGATGATTTCGCGGACGATCGGCCAAAGATAAACGGTCAGCGCGTCGTCGTCTTCGGGCGTAAGACTGGTATTACCGCTGCGGATCAATCCCATTTTCAGATGGTCTATGGACAGATAGGGGTAACCGAAACGTTCGAGCAGCCGTTGCGCCAAAAGCGTTTTTCCGGTGTGGGTCGCACCTGTAATCAGAATAATCATAACCTTGCCGCGATTTCCTTTCTGACAGCTCCCAGATCGCCGCTGGTGAGCAGCGGGATGAGCGCGTTGATTTCGGCGACGGGCTTGTCCCACCACCGAAAGCGCAGCAGCAGGTCGATAAAATCATCGTCAAAACGCTTGCGCAGCACCCGCGCCGGATTGCCGACCACAACGGTATAGGGCGCAACGTCGCTGCCGACCACGCTGTTCGCGCCGATAATGGCACCGTCGCCGATATGAACGCCGGGCAGAATGACAGCGTTCTGACCGATCCAGACGTCGTTGCCGATCACGGTGTCACCTTTCAGCGGCAGGTCCGCCTTTGACGGCGGTTCCATCTTCCACCCTTCCAGCGTATAAAACGGGAACGTGGTCACAGCGTTCATCTGGTGGTTTGCGCCGTTCATCACGAATTCCACGCCGGCCGCGATCTGACAGAATTTGCCGATGATCAGTTTGTCGCCGTTCCACTCATACAGATGCGTCACATGGCTTTCGAAGTCCGAATCGGCAATATAGGTGAAGTCCCCGACCTCGATCTGCGGATGCGTGAGCGTCGGCTTCACATAGATTTCGTTTTCATAGCCCGGTATCGGATGGATCACATTCGGGTCGGGCAGCGTTCCGTTTTGCATCAGTCTCCTCCTTGCGGGTCGTTACTCCGCGTCTTCATCCAGCGCCTCGAGCAGGAAGCTGACCGGACGAAAGCCGTCGTTGCACGAGAGCATAGCGGACTTTTTGTTTTTCATCCAGCCGTCATAGAAATTCTCCGCGCCGTGCGACAGCGCCAAGAC
>JAFYDS010000144.1 GCA_017544665.1 Clostridia bacterium
GCGGGGGATTGATCGCTGCGAAGCTGCTCGGTCTGCCGCTGCTGCGCGCATTCGCGATCTGTTTTATCGGGAATATGCTGCCGATACCTGTGATTCTGTTGTTCATCCGGCGCATTTTCGCGTTTCTGAAGCGGTTTCGCGGGGTCAACCGGGCGATCGACAAGCTGGAGGCGCGATCCATCCGCAAGGCGGAAAAGGTCGTCAAATACCGGTTGTGGGGCTTGCTGCTGCTGGTTGCGATCCCGTTGCCGGGAACAGGTGCATGGACCGGCGCGCTTGTCGCAGCGTTGCTAGACATCCGGATGAAACATGCGCTGCCTGTCATTGCCGCAGGCGTATTGATCGCCGGCGCGATCGTCGCCGCGCTGACCTATGGCGTGTTCGGCGCAGTCGCAGGATAGTAGTGTACTTATAAGTGATTAAAAAGCGACCGATTGGCCGCTTTTTTCTTTTGTATTCTCCGCTATGAACATAAACACAATATTGACAAAATCGCATATTTCTGCTATATTGGATACACAAACCAAAGAAAGGAAGAAACATTTATGAAGAAACTGATCGCTGTTTTATTATCCGTCCTGATCCTGCTGCCCGTGATGCTCGTTCCGTCGTTTGCGGCTGACGAAGACATCATCCTCTCCGGTGACACACTTGAAGCTGCTGTTGCGGCTGCCGCCGCCGAGTTCATCGATGCGCCGGATGGAGCCAAGGTGCTTGTCCAGTCCCGCGTACGCCAAAACGCTGTTGCGGCAAAGGATCTTGCCAAATCATTCGCGCGCTACATTTTCGTGAATCCCAACCGCGTGGAAGGGTTGTCAGATGAGATTGCGAACGACGCCGATTACACCGTGACCGTCATGGAAAACGGCAAGAAGACCGTTTATATTTCGGTCGACCTGCGCGAGCACCCGGAGATCGCAAACCTTGACGTGTTCCGCGCCTCAGTGAAGAAGCTTGCCGCAAAACAAAATGAATCCGTCCCGGCAGGGGAGGAGGGCAACTTTGACCTGATGAGCTATCAGCACATCGCGGGCGAGCTTGCGCTGCATGTGATCATCGCCGCCGCTATGAGCGCGATGGGCAAAGATGAAAGCGACAGCACGCTGCACTCTTCAATAGTCGCCGATCTGAACAAAGACGAAAGCCGCTTCCCGACACAGTTGATCGAATTCCTCGGCAAGTTCATCATGGATTACATCATCAGTACGCTGAATGGCTACATCGGCTATTTCTTCAAATAATTCAATCGATCAAAAAGAGCTGCCTTCGGGCGGCTTTTTTATTTTGAAAACGAAAGGGGAACGCTTGAAACTTGACTTTACAGCGCGCCGGGGTGTATAATATTGATGATCTAAAATTTCACTACCAACTATACAAAATAAATGATCTCGTGTGGCGTTGCCCTCGTGCTTTTGCACGAGGGTGTTTTTTTATCTGCGGCGCGGATCGTCGGTCAGACCGAGGATGTAGTCGGCGCTGACATCGTAAATCTCGCACAGGTCCTGCAGCATGTCGAGCGGAAGCGAGCGCTTTCCGCTTTCATAAAGCTGGTACTGGTTTCGATTCGTCCCCAGCTGTTCCGCGACCTGCTGCTGGGTCAAGTCGTGATCTTCGCACAAGTCTCTGA
>JAFYDS010000145.1 GCA_017544665.1 Clostridia bacterium
GACGAAACGATATCCAAACGGACACTTGCGGAAAAAGCGGAACAATGGCTGAAAGATAACGATATCAACAGTCCGTCCGTCAACGTTTCCGTGTCTTTTGTGAACCTTTGGGAATCGTCGGAGTATGAAGAACTGCAGGCGCTGGAACGTGTGTCGCTCTGCGATTGGGTTACCGTGCGGCATTCCATTCTCGGCGTTGACCTGAAAGCGCAAGTGGTCAAAACGGTTTACGATGTCCTTGCTGAGCGGTACCAAAAGATGGAGCTCGGTTCGGCGCGCGCGGACTTTGCAGGAACGCTGCAAAAAGCAACTTCCGATATCACGAAACTGGTTAACAGCGTCGATCTTGCCGGGCTGTCGTCGCAGATCACACAGGAGTATCTTGCCGCTATCGGCCGCGCGACCGATGCCATCACCGGAACCGGTTACGGCGTTGTTCGCCTGACGCCGAAGTACAGCCCGACCGAGATTACAATAGCGAACGCCGCCAGCACTGCTGCAGCAACGAAAGTCTGGCGCTGGAATATGGGTGGACTCGGCTTCTCTCCGAACGGCTACGACGGTCCGTACACGACGGCGATCACGGCGGGCGGTGAGATCGTTGCGGATTTCATCACGGCGGGTACGCTTACGGCAAACATCATTCGAGCCGGAATCCTTACGTCCGCCAACGGCGCGTCATCTTTCAACCTCGAAAGCGGTCTGCTAAAAAGCAGCAACATACAGGTTACGGGCGGTACGATCCAGATCGGTAATACCGATTACTACACATATATCGCCAACGGAAGTATCGCACAGCATATGACGTCCGGAGGCGGTCTGATCGGCGGCTTGGTGCCTATCGGAATTGTGGAGAGCGGCAACGTCAGCGAAGGATTGTACTGCTCGGAAAACGTCAAGGGCGTAGGTCTGTATCAGCGGCAGCCTGACGGCAGTTTCGACGCGCTGGCACACTTTACATCTTCTGCTTCGCGAATCAATTCACCGCTGACCGTCTTGGGAAAAATGTCCATTATAGGAGATCTGTCTATCGGCGGCAATATTTCATTTGGCTTTAACGCAACGAACGATCTGAACTTCAGCGGGGACAACGGCATCGCATTCGGCGGCAGTACAGCGCTGCGTCTTTATTCGGGAAGCCTTGCGCTGGGTATCGATAACAAAACAACAAAATACTACGGAGACGATTTTATACCGACCAGCACCGTTGATCTCGGCAGTTCCTCGTCCAAGTGGGGCGTTGTGTATGCGGCGAGATACGAAGTATCGGGCGCACTGATCACTTCCGGTGACGGAGCGATGCTGATCGGTACGAGCCTTTCAAGCGGAATCGCTATCGGGTCGGTTTCGGGATCAACTGTGACACCTTATCTGATGGTCGAGAAAAACCGGGTCGTCTCGAACGGTCCGATGTTCGCGCCGAAGTTTGAGGTCAACTCGACAGAATCGATGAAAACAAATATTTCTGAGGCAGGCAGCGTGCTCGATGCCATCCGCAGCAGCCGTATTTATACATACAACCTGATATCCGAAACACCCGAACCATACGGCTTTGGAGAAGTGCCGGAAACGGATGATACGGATAACACAGACGGCGTTGTCGTTGCGCAGAGCGACGAAGAAGCGCTGAACGGTGCATCCGCTCCGGAGATTTCGGAACACACAAGCACAGGATTTGTCATCGGCAGAGAAACGCCTGACGCGGTGCTGTCGGA
>JAFYDS010000146.1 GCA_017544665.1 Clostridia bacterium
CTACGACTGCGTGAACTTCGCGCCGATGATAAAGTGCGAAGTTTACGTCTGCACCGGATTTTCGGACGAGCTCTGCCCGCCCTCGAACGTCTTTGCGTTCTACAACGCGCTGCCGGAAGGGACGAAAAAGACGATGTGCACGAGTCCCTTCACCGGGCACTACGGCACGACCAGGAATCCGGCGGCGTCGGAACGGCTGAAACAGCTTCAGGGCGCGACCAAGGTTTTCCGCTACGACGGGAAACAGTGATGAGTGATGAAAGATGAAATAATGCACGGCGATCCGGCATCCGCGCCGATTGCAAGAAGTTGATGAAAATATTGGGATCGACACAACTCACCATGAGAAAAAACTTGATAAAGGGGCAAAAGCATGAGATCGAATTCATCTCTCGTCATTCATCATTCATCATTGAAGTTCGATAAGCGTTTCACGCTGATCGAACTGTTGGTCGTGATCGCGATCATCGCGATCCTTGCGGCCATACTGCTGCCCGCGCTGCAGTCCGCCCGCGACCGCGCCAACAGCACCGGGTGCCTGAGCAACCTCAAAAACCTTTCCACCGTGGCCCGGCTTTACATGGACGACAGCAAGGATTTCTGGTGGGGGATGAACAACCGCACCGTCAACGGCTCGTGGATGAAACGCCTCGTGGCGGGGAAATACGTTACCGGCGTCCCGCTCGACGACGAGGGGCTTTCCAAGGAGGACCTGAAGCAGTTCCGCTGCACCAAGATCCAGTTCCAGCCCTCGGTCGGCACCGCCAACATGCAGGTCTACGGCGCGCCGTACCACCCGACCGCGCCGAGCAACAAGAACGCCATTCCCGGGACCTACATCAGCAAGGGCATCGGCAACGAGCGTTACACCTACGACGGCGGCACGAACTTCGTCTACGAATTCGTCCCGCTGTCGAAGCGGGTGCTCTTCGCGTGTTCCATAAGCAAGTCCGCCGACAGTCAGATGCCCATGGTCGCCAACTGCGTCATGGCGGGCTGGGGCGAGACCGAGAGCCGCGGCCAGCCGACCGACGTGCACGGGGGGCGCTTCAACGTGGCGACGCCGATCGGCAGCGTGGCGACGTTGTCGCCCTCCGACAATATGCGCGAATACTTCTGCTACCGCAACGTGCTTTGGGGCACCGCCAACAACCATTCGATACCGGCGATGCTGCGCTGGTACATCCCGGACGGGACGACCAAGTCGGTCGACATCGGCCGGTAGGAAAAACATCGGATGTCATTTGCCAACAACCTTCAAATACAAGGAGAAACGGAAAAATGAAAAAACTGTTTTCGATCGGACTCGTGACGCTGGCTTTCGCGGCGGCGCTTCAGGCGGCGCCCATCGTGCGGATCGACTTCCCCTGTCAGAACTTCTGGGGCCAGCTCACGGCCGTGACCGAACTGCCGGACGGGGTGTGGATCGGCGAGCGTCAGGGCTTTTACGACAAGCGCAAAAAAGGTTACACCTTCCCCGTCTTCGTCGACCTCGCCAAGGTCAAGAGCTTCGACGTCACCTTCAAGTTCGTCGGTCAAGGGGCGAAGGTCGTGCGGATGATGCCCGCGCTGACGGGATATCTGACCGACGCGCGTACCGCCGAGGATCAGACCGAGCTCAAATGCACCGAGTTTTCGATCGACGGCGATGCGAGCGCGCAGGCTCCATGCGTCTTCAAGAACTGGAAGAGCATGACGCCCTTCGTCGCCGCGGCGGAAAAGGAACTCAAACCCGGCTCGGTCGTCAAGGCCGGGCAGAAGTACTGGCAGCTCTTCGTCGTGGACGGCAAGACCATCCGCGTCAAGGCGGCCTTCGAGAACCCGCTGGAATGATGAAAGTTTAAGGTTCCGCCGCTTACGCGGCTGAAAGTTTAAAGTTTAAGGCGCGGAAAGGCGGGGGCAGTAATTTGCAGCGCCCGTCCCGCGGGAACAGCGGGGAACGCTGACGCGTTTGCAAGCCGCTGAGTGAAGCGCAAGCGTAGTAGGACAGGTAGGACAATTAGGACCATTAGGACAAACGTGTTTTAACCGCGTATCGGCGGTGGGAACGGTGAAATAATCGTCCTACCTGTCCCACCGGTCCCACAAAACAACGCAAAGTACGCGGAAC
>JAFYDS010000147.1 GCA_017544665.1 Clostridia bacterium
GCAATGTGCGACGCGAGATCGTCCATATTGTTCGTGCTCCACGCGAGCAGCTCGTCGTTCAGCCAGCCGCAGTCCTGCGCCGTCACCCCGTCGGAAACCAGCAGCACGATATCCCCCGCCGCCAGCTGCAGCGTGCGGTGCGCGAGACCGACCTTGCGTAAAATACCGATCGGCAGAGACGGCGCTTCGATCTGCGTCACGCGGTCGCCCTGCCGCCAAAACGACGCCGCGGCGCCCGCTTTATAGAGGTCCGCCTGCCCGGTATAGACGTTGACGACCAGCCCGTCCGCCGTCGCGATCGACTCGTCGCTCGATTTCACCAGCAGCGCACAGTTGACCAGCTTCAGCGCGCCCGGGAAAGCGAAGCCGCTTTTGAGCAGCTTTTCAAGCAGCGTTGCGGTCAGGACGGAATCCACCGCCGCGCGCGCCCCGGTGCCCATCCCGTCGCTCAAGAGGGCGACGCTGCGCCCGCCCGGGTCCTGCAGCGTCCCGACACAGTCGCCGCTGACGCCCGACGCCGCAAGCGGGATCTGCGCGCGTCCGCACAGCACGCGAAACGCCGCGCGTTCCCAGAACGTGACGACCGTCCGCAGATCCAAAATCGCGATCTCCTCTGGCGCGAATTGCCGCCCCGTCAGCGTTTCCAGCTTCTTGCGGATCAGTCCGAAATCCAGAGAGAACGCGTCCTCGAGCATCGTGATCTCCACGCTTGCGCGCCCGGACGGATCGGTGAAATAGTGCAGCGCATCCACATACTGCCCCGCGTCTGCGAGCGCCGTGCGCAAGGTCCGCGAGCGGTTACTGTCAACCACGCGGCTGCCGCGGACCAGAGACGCGACCTCCTCGAGAAAGTCCGCCAGCGTATCGAACTGATCGGTCACGACACCGCGCAGCTCCCGCAGCTTTTCCTTTGCCGCAAGACCGGAAACAAAGTCGATGTAGCTTTGCCCGATCTGCGTCTTCAGCGCGCCGAAGCGCGGGCACCTGTCTTCGAGCGCCGTCTCTTCGTCCGCGTCCTCCTGCATCCCCGCGATCGTCAGGACGTCCGATGCCGTCTCTTCATAGCGGTCGTGCCAGCAGGCGGTCTTGCGCGGACAGCCCAGACAGACGTTTTGCTGCAGTTTGGAAAAGATCAGGTTCAGCTCCGGGTTGAGCACCCGGTCGAGCCGGCCGCTTGTCTTTTGGATCACCTGCGACACCTGCGAGACCTGAGACGCCGCGCGCAGGAGGTTGGCGGACGCGTAGAAATGGGTTTGCTCATCCGCGAGCAGCCCTTTCTTTTTCAGCAGCTCGCGCAGCTGTTCGAGCCGTTTCGACGGCACAAGAGAGAACGCGACGCAGGCGATGCCGATCTCCGCAAGACACCACAGCGTCTTGGCGTCGAGCCCGCCGGTGAACGCCGCGAGCGCCGCCGTCAAAGCGAAGAACAGCGCCGTCGCCGCCTGCCCGAGCGGCGAGAACACCCCGCTGACCAGCCCCGGCACGGCATAGAGCGCAAGCAAGAACCGCGTCCCGGGGAGCAGAGAGAGCGACGCGCCGGCGCAAAGCCCTGCGACCGCGCCGCCCTTCGCCCCGCTTTGCGAAGCGAAGAACAGCACCGCAAAACACGCCGCGATCCGCGCGGGCGACACGCCGAACGCCTCGTACGACGCGGCGCAGCTCAAAAGCAGGCAGCAGCAAAGCCCGAGCAGCGCGCCGTCCTGCGCCGAAAGATTTCCGATCCCGAGCGCGCGCACCGGGATCTGCAGCGCCCGCAAAAGCAGTGCGCAGCACAGCCCCGCCGCCGCACATTCCGCCGCGAGGAGCAGCAGTGCATATACCGAGACGCCCGTGAACGCGAGAAACGAAAGGCCGCAGCTCAAAACCGCGCAGGCCGTGACCGCCGGGAGCACCACCGTCCGCCGCAAAGAGGTAAACCGCCGTTCGATCGTGAGCCGGAACGCCGCGATCAGCACAAGCGCGCCGACGTGCCGCAGCGCCGTCTGCCACGGCTGCGCCGCGAACAGCCCGAGCGCGCCGCCCAGAAAACAGCCTGCGAGCGCATCGACCGGAGACGCCGCCAGAAACGCGGCGGCAAACGGAGAGAAACCATCAACCGCCCGCAGGCCGGCGAACAAAAACGCCGCGAGGACGCAAGCGGCCACGCGCAGATACCGCGCTTTCTCCCCTGTCTGCTGCGCCCTTTGCGCCGCTGTTTCCCGCCGCGGCAATGACAATCGCATACCATCATCCCTTTCCAAACGCCATGGTTCCCATTATAGGACAAGCCCCGGGAGAAATCCGTCGGATCCTGCGGCAACCGCGATTCCGCTGTTCGCGTTCGTTGGTTAGCAACGGCTAACATTGTTCTTTTTTGAAAATTCCTCTATCCAAAAAAGAAATGGTATGGTATAATGATTGTGTATGGTGGCGAATTGTCATCTTCAAAAAATCGAAGACGAAGAAACGGAGGAACTCTCTCTTGAGCAGATTTACGATTCCGACCCCTGCCGCCGCGCAGGGCGTCATCGACACGCTGTATGCCGACCTCGGCCGCCGTCTGCAGTCCAACGCTGTCGGCGTCTGCCCGGTCGACCTCGCGAGCGCGTTCGTCAAGCTGTGCCACAGCCAGTCCTGCGGCAAGTGCACCCCCTGCCGGATCGGTCTGGGGCAGCTGCACCGCCTGCTGGAGCGGCTCTTGGACGGCGACGCGGACGAAGCGGCGCTCGATCTCATTGAAAAAACCGCCCGCGTGATCTCGCTGACCGCGGACTGCGCCATCGGCTATGAAGCGGCGAACATGGTGCTGCGCTCGCTCAAAGCGAACAAAGCGGACTACGAAGCCCATCTCAAGGGCGACTGCACGGCGCACTTCGACGCGCCCGTGCCCTGCGTCACGCTCTGCCCCGCCAATGTGGACATTCCCGGCTATATCGCGCTCGTCAGCGCCGGCCGCTACGCCGACGCGGTGCGCCTAATCCGCAAGGACAACCCGTTCCCGTCCGCCTGCGCGCTCGTCTGCGAGCATCCGTGCGAATCGCACTGCCGCCGCCGTCTTTTGGACGACGCGGTCAATATCCGCGGACTCAAGCGCATGGCAGTCGATAACGCGGGCGACGTCCCCGTCCCGGCAAGCGCGCCCAAAACGGGCAAGAAGGTCGCCATTATCGGCGGCGGTCCGTCCGGTCTTTCCGCGGCGTACTACCTCGCCCTCATGGGACACGACGTGACCGTATTTGAAAAACGCAAACAGCTCGGCGGCATGCTGCGCTACGGCATCCCGAGCTACCGGCTCCCGCGCGAGACGCTCGATCAGGAGATCGCGTCGATCCTTTCCGCCGGCGTCACCGCGAAAACGGGCGTCGATATCGGGACGGATATCACTTTCGCCCAACTGAAAGCGGACTACGACGCCGTCTATATCTCGATCGGCGCACACACCGACAACAAACTGGGCATCGAAGGCGAAACCGGCAAGGGCGTCATCTCCGCGGTCCAGATGCTGCGCGGCATCGGCGACGGCGAGATGCCCGATTTCAAGGACAAGAACGTCGTCATCGTCGGCGGCGGCAACGTCGCGATGGACTGCACCCGCAGTTCGATGCGCCTCGGCGCGAAGACGGTCACCTGCGTCTATCGCCGCCGTAAGGAGGACATGACCGCCCTGCCCGAAGAGGTCGAGGGCGCGATCGCGGAAGGCTGCGAAGTGATGGAACTGGCCGCGCCGGTCTCGGTGGAACTGAACGCCGACGGCTGCGTCACCGGACTCTGGGTCCAGCCGCAGATGATCTCCAACATTTCGCGCGGCCGACCCGCGCCGGTCAAGGCGGACGCGGACAAGTTCCTCGTCCCCGCCGACATCGTTGTCGTCGCGATCGGTCAGGCGATCGAATCCGAACACTTTGCTGAAAACGGCATCGAGACCAAATGGGGCCGCATCGTGGCGGATATGGATACCATCGTCAAAGGACAAGACGGCGTCTTCGCCGGCGGCGACTGCGTCACCGGTCCCGCCACCGCCATCCGCGCCATCGCGGCCGGCAAGAGCGCGGCGGCGAACATCGACAGCTATCTCGGCTTCCATCATCCGATCGAAGCGGGCGTGGATATCCCCGCCCCGCCGCTCGCCCCGCAGCCGCCTTGCGGCAGGATCAACCTGCCCGAGCGTCCGGCGGCGGAACGCAGATATGATTTCAAGCTGATGGAATACCCGATGACGCTCCAGCAGGCATCGCAGGAAGCTGCCCGGTGTCTCCGCTGTGACCACTTCGGGTTCGGCGCGCTGAAGGGAGGCAGAACATGGCAATGGTAACGCTGAAAATTGACAACATCGAGCTGCAGGTCGGCGAAGAACTGACGATCCTCGAAGCCGCGAAGACCGCGGGCATCGAGATCCCGACCCTGTGCTATTTCAAAGAACTCAACGAGATCGGCGCGTGCCGCGTCTGCGTCGTGGAGATCGAAGGCATTGACCGCCTTGTTGCCGCCTGCAACACCAAAGTGCAAAACGGCATGGTCGTCTTCACCAACAGTCCGCGCGTCCGCGAAGCAAGAAAGGTCAACGTGGAGCTGATCCTCAGCGAACACGACTGCTACTGCCCGACCTGCGTAAGAAGCGGCAACTGCAAGCTGCAGGAAATCGCGAACGACCTCAACATCCTCGACCTTTGCTATGAACGCGCGCCGGAACGCAACGCGCCGGACGGCGGTTTCCCGCTGATCCGCACGGCGTCCAAGTGCATCAAGTGTATGCGCTGCGTACAGGTCTGCGACAAGGTCCAGTCGCTGAACATCTGGGAAGTCAAGAACACCGGCGGCCGGACAACGATCGGCGTCAAGGACGGCAAAAAAGTCTGGGACACCGACTGCTCCCTGTGCGGCCAGTGCATCACCCATTGTCCGGTCGGCGCGCTGCGCGTCCGCGACGACACCGAAAAGGTCTGGGCGGCGCTCGCCGATCCGGAGATCACCACCGTGGTGCAGATTGCGCCCGCCGTGCGTTCCGCCTGGGCGGAGGGCCTCGGCCTTTCGAAAGAAGAAGCGACCGAAAAGCGGATGGTCGCCGCGGTCAAGGCGCTCGGCTTCGACTATGTATTCGACACCGACTTCGCCGCCGACCTCACAATCATGGAAGAGGGCAGCGAATTCCTCGACCGGCTGCAGAACGGCGGCGTACTGCCGCTGATGACCTCCTGCTGCCCGGGCTGGGTGCGGTTCCTCAAGGGCCAGTACCCCGAGCTGACCGACAACCTTTCGAGCGCGAAGAGCCCGCAGGGGATGTTCGGCGCGGTGGCAAAGAGCTACTTTACCGAAAAGATCGGCGTCGACCCGCACAAGCTCTTCTGCCTTTCCGTCATGCCCTGCACGGCGAAAAAGCACGAGGTCGCCATTCCGGCGCTGAACGACGCCTGCGGCGACCCGGACGTGGACGTATCTCTGACGACGCGCGAACTGGCGCGGATGCTGCGTGAAAGCCACGTCAATGTCAAAGACCTGCCCGAAGCGGAGTTTGACTCCCCGCTCGGCACGGCCACCGGCGCGGGCGTCATCTTCGGCGCGACCGGCGGCGTGATGGAAGCGGCGCTGCGCTCGGCGTACTATCTCGTCACAGGCAAGAACCCCGACGCCGACGCGTTCAGGGACGTCCGCGGACTCGACGGCTGGAAGGAAGCGACCTATGACGTCGCGGGCACCCCGGTGCGCGTGGCGGTCGCGAGCGGCCTTGGCAACGCGCGCAAGCTGATCGAAGCGGTCAAGGCCGGCGAAGTCCAGTATGATTTCATCGAAGTCATGGCCTGCCCGGGCGGCTGCGCGGGCGGTGGCGGACAGCCGATCCACGACGGCGAAGAGAAGGCCGGCGAACGCGGCAGCATCCTTTACGCGCTCGACAAGAGCATGCCGCTGCGCTTCTCGCACGAGAACCCGGCGGTCCAGACGCTCTACAAAGAGTACATGGAAGCCCCGCTGTCGCACAAGGCGCACCATCTGCTGCATACCGACCACCATGCGTGGGAAATGCCGAAATAAGTCGATAAAAAAAGCCGCTCCTCGTGAGCGGCTTTTTTAGTGCACAGTGGTTCGTGGTCAGTGGTCAGAAGTGCAAAGGGATTAAGGGATAAAGGGATTAAGGGATTAGATGAAAGCAGCCGCCCACCGGGCGGCTGCTTTCATCTTTGTCCATAATACGCGTTCTTGCCGTGTTTGCGCAAAAAGTGCTTGTCGAGCAGTTCCTGCTGCATCCGCGGGAGATCCGGGTTCAGCTGCATCGCGTGCCACGCCATGAACGCGACCTCTTCAAGGACAACGGCGTTGTGGACCGCCGCCATCGCGTCCTTGCCCCAGGCGAAGGGGCCGTGGGAGTGCACCAGCACCGCCGGAACGTCCGCCGCGTTGTCGCCGACGGTCTCGAGGATCACCTTGCCGGTCTCCTTCTCATATTCGCCCGCGATCTCGGCGGGCGTCATCTTCCGCGAGACGGGAATATCGCCGTAAAAGTCGTCCGCGTGGGTCGTCCCGAGCGCCGGGATCGGCAGACCCGCCTGCGCAAACGTCGTCGCCCAGCGGGAGTGGGTGTGCACGACGCCGCCGATTTTCAGGTACGC
The DNA here is from genome assembly GCA_017544665.1 of Clostridia bacterium. GTDB lineage: Bacteria > Bacillota > Clostridia > Oscillospirales > Acutalibacteraceae > UBA6857. The sequence continues at coordinate 6,582 of JAFYDS010000147.1, forward strand.
CTTATATAATTCGAGGTGCGTCGGCGTGTCGGACGAGGGGTTGAGCCTACCCTCCACGACGTTGCCGTCGAGATCGACCACGACCATATCGGCGGCGGTCATCGTCTCATATGACACGCCCGAGGGCTTGATCACAACGAGATTCGTCTTCCGGTCGATCGCGGAGACATTGCCCCAGGTGAACGTGACGAGGTTGTGCTTCGGAAGCAGCAAATTTGCCTGTAAAACCTGTTCTTTGAGTTGTTCCAGCATGGATCATCCCTCCCCGTAAAGCAGCGTTTCCGCCGCCTTTTCGAGCGGCAGCGCCGCCTTGTAGCGTTTGAGATACTGCGCGAAGCCCGCCGTGTCCGCTTCCTGCGGCGCGACGGTCGTTTTTTCCGTTGCGGCAAAGACGCGCTGCGCGAGATAATCCGGCAGCGACTGTGTTTTGCCGTCGAGCAGATACATCGCGAGGATCGCCATCCCCCACGGTCCGCCGACGTCCGCGGTCTGCATCACCGTGACCGGGCTGCCTGTCGCCGCCGCCATCATGCGGCTGCCGGCGTTGGCCGATTTGAAGAAGCCGCCGTGCCCGTAGAGACAGTCGATCGCGACCTGCTCTTTCCAAAGCAGCTCCATTCCGATGCGCAGAGTGGACAGCGCGGAGAAGAGCAGACTGCGCGCAAAATTGGCGAAGACCAGTTTGCTGCCGCGCGGGCGCAGCAGCAGCGGCACGCCGTTCTTGACGCCGGTGATCGATTCGCCGGACAGATAGTTGAACGCCGTCAGCCCGCCCGCGTCAATGTCGCCCGCGAGCGCCGTGTTATACAGCGCGCCGAAGACCTGATCTTTGCCGAGCGGCAGACCGGTCGTTTTTGCAAAATCCAGGAGCAGACCCGCCCACGCGTCGATATCGGCGGTGCAGTTGTTGCAGTGCACCATCGCGACGGGCGCGCCGTCCGGCGTCGTGACCATGTCGATCTCGGGATAGACCTTGCTGAGCGGACGCTCGAGGACGACCATCGCGAAGACGCTCGTCCCGGCGGAGACGTTTCCGGTGCGTGGGCGAACACTGTTGGTCGCGACCATGCCGGTCCCGGCATCTCCCTCCGGCGGACAGAACGGGATCCCCGGCTGCAGCGTGCCGCTCGGATCAAGGAGCAGCGCGCCCTGCGCAGTCAGCGTACCCGCCGCCTGTCCCGCCGCCTTGACGGCAGGCAGAATTTCGCGCAGCGTCCACGGAAAGCCCTTGTCGGCGACGAGGGCGTCGAACGACGCGAGCATCGTCTTGTCGTAATCGCAGATTGCGGAATCGATCGGGAACATGCCTGCCGCTTCGCCGACGCCGACGATGCGCTCACCGGTCAGCCGGTAGTGGAGATAGCCCGCGAGCGTCGTCAGCGCGCGGATGTCCCCCACGTGCGGCTCGCCGTTCAAAATCGCCTGATAGAGGTGGGCGATGCTCCAGCGCTCGGGAATGTTGAACGAAAAGCGTTCGGTGAGCGCCTTCGCCGCGTCCCCGGTCGTCGTGTTGCGCCAGGTACGGAACGGTACAAGAAAGCGGTCGTTTTCGTCGAGCGCGACATAGCCGTGCATCATCGCCGAAATGCCGATCGCGCCGACCGTCGTCAGCGGCGCGCCGAACCGGTCGCGCACGTTCGCCTGCAGCGACGCAAACGACTGCTGCAGCGCGGTGATGATCTCGTCATGCGCATAGGTCCAGTAGCCGCCGTTGAAGCTGTTTTCCCAATCATAGACGCCTTCGGCGAGGACGCGGTAGCTGCGGTCGATCAGCACCGCCTTGACCCGCGTGGAGCCGAATTCGATGCCGAGGGTGGTGGTTGAAAAGTCTGTCATAGAAAAACCTCCGAAGGTCGTTTTAATTTGGAATTCGGAATTACTTATGATACTTACTCCCCCGCTCGATCTGCTTCGCGCGGTAGATCTGCTCCAAGAGCATCACGCGGAACAACTGGTGGGGAAACGTCATCTCGCTGACGGAAAGCCGTCTGTCCGCGCAGCGCTTGACCGCGTCAGAAAGCCCGAACGAGCCGCCGATGACAAAGCAGACCTTGTCCTTCCCCGCCGTGGCGTAGTCCGAAAGCAGGCGGCTGAAAGCTTCGCTGTCCATCTGCTTTCCTTCGACGCAAAGCGCGACCACCGCCGCGCCCTGCGGGATCTTTTCGAGGATCGCCGCGCCCTCTTTTTCGAGCGCCTGCGCGATCTGCGCCGGGGCGGGGTCGTCCGGCAGCTTCGCGGGCGGCAGTTCGATGATCTGCAGTTTGCAAAGCGTCTGCAGCCGCTTCTGATATTCCGCGCACGCGGCGGCAAGGTAGGGCTCCTTCAGCCGCCCGACGCAAAGCACTGTGATCTGCTGCATCTCGTCACCTCAAAAGAGAATCAGCCCTTCGTCGTTTTCACGCGGGTTGACCTGTAACGTATAGTCTCTGCCGAGCGTCGCGCCCGCTTCCTGCAGCGCGGCGTAGGTCGTCTGGTACGCGAGCTGGGGAATGTTGTTTTCGGCGCTCAGGTGCCCGAGAAACAGCCGCGTCGTGCCGTGCTCGACCAGCTGGACCGCCACGTCGGCGCAGGCGTCGTTGCAAAGGTGCCCGACGTCGGAGAGGATGCGCCGCTTGAGAAAATACGGATACGGTCCGTTCTGGAGCATCCCGATATCGTGGTTCGATTCCAGCATCACAAGGTCGCAGCCGAGGATCCCGCGCATTACCTCGTTCGTCATGTGTCCGATATCCGTCGCGACGGCGACCTTTCTCTCGTCCGGCAGTTCGACGGTGAAACCGCAGCTTTCGATGGAATCGTGCGGCGTCGGGAACGCGCGCACCAACAGGTCGCCGACCGCCGTTTCCGCGCCGATCTCGATCGCTTCGCACGGGAAGTCCCCGTCCGTCGCGCCGTATTCCGCCATCCCGCGCAGCGTACCGCGCGTGGCGTAGACCGGCAGATGCAGCTGCGACGCGAGCACGCGGATGCCCTTGATATGGTCGGTGTGCTCATGGGTCACAAAGATCGCCGCGATCGTCCGCGGATCGATGTCCCGTTCCTGCAGCGCCGTGCGGATCCGCTTTGCGCTCACGCCGGCGTCGATCAAAATCCCCGTTCTGCCCGACCCGATATAGGTCGCGTTGCCCGAGGAAGAAGAGAAAAGAGAACAAAACCTTGCCATGGAAACTCCTTCGAAAAAGAGTGCCTTTTAACAAGACACTCTTGAATAGCAGTATTGCCCGCTTCGGCTCAGCCGACCGCGCCGCTTTGCGGGGTGTCGTCGGTGAATTCCTTGCGGTAGATGTCCGCGCCGAGGTCGCGCAGCTTTTCGACGTAGTCCTCGTAACCGCGGTCGATGAAGATCACGTTTTCGATCTCCGTCGTTCCGTGCGCCATCAGACCGGCGATGATCATGGCGGCGCCCGCGCGCAGATCGTCCGCACGGACCGGCGCGCCCGTCAGCGCGGGAACGCCCTGGAAGACCGCAATCGTGCCATCGACCTGGACGTTAGCGCCCATGCGGATCAGCTGATCCACATAGCGGAAGCGGTTGTCCCAGACGCCCTCGCTCACGAGGGACGTTCCGTTGGCGACGGTCAGCAGCACGCTCATCTGCGGCTGCATGTCGGTCGGGAATCCGGGATGCGGCATCGTTTTGATGTTGCAGCGGCGGAACTTGCCGGTGCTGACCACGCGGACCGCGTCGTCATATTCCTCCACCTTGACGCCGCATTCGAGCAGCTTCGCGGTGATGGATTCCAGATGCTTCGGGATGACGTTCTTGACCAGCACGTCGCCGCCTGTCGCCGCCGCGGCGACCATATAGGTGCCGGCTTCGATCTGGTCGGGAATGATAGAATAGGTGCAGCCGTGCAGGTTCTGCACGCCGTGGATCTTGATCACGTCGGTGCCGGCGCCGCGGACATCCGCGCCCATCGCGTTGAGGAAGTTGGCGAGATCGACGATATGCGGCTCCTTCGCGGCGTTTTCGATAATCGTCAGGCCGCGCGCCTTGACGGCGGAAAGCATGATGTTGATCGTCGCGCCGACAGAGACCTTATCCATATAGATCGGGCTGCCGGTCAGGTAGTCTGCCGTGGCGTTGATCATGGCGTTTTCGACCGTGACCGTCGCGCCGAGCATTTCGAAGCCCTTGATGTGCAGATCGATCGGGCGGACGCCGAAGTTGCAGCCGCCGGGCAAAGAGACATTCGCGCGGTTGAACCGGCCAAGCAGCGCGCCGATCAGGTAATAGGACGCGCGCAGCTTGCGGGTCATCTCATGCGGCACGATGTAGGATGTGATGTGTTTAGTGTCGATTTCGACCGTGTGTTTATTGAGATAGCGTACCTGCGCCCCCATGCTCGACAGAATGCGCAGCATGGTGATCACGTCGCTGATATTCGGTATATTTTCAAAGCGGCAAACGTCCTGCGCCAAAAGCGCGGCCGGGATAATCGCGACGGCGGCGTTTTTCGCGCCGCTGATCTCGACTTCACCCGCCAGCCTGTTTCCGCCGTGGATCACAAGCTTTTCCAAAATGAATCTCCTCTTTCTCTTCCGCCGGCAGCCTCGCGCCGCGGGCGGTCCCTATCTGAATCTTTCGAAGCATTATCCATATCAGGCGGGAGGTGTCTATATGCCTCCCAGAATACCATAGTATTATACCATGTATTTCCGCCGTTGAAAAGCCCTTTTCATAAAAAAGTATAAAAAATTCCACAATTCACAAAACGGCGCGCCGCACCGCCCGCAAAACCTGGACAAAAGCGCCGCCCACCTCTGCAGGCAGGCGGGTTCTTAAGATATCGCCTGCAGATCGAGCGATGCAAACCGCCGCAGCGTGCCGGGCACCAGTCCGGCGAAGCTTTGCAGGGCGCAGGACTCGAAGCCGAGCAGCAGTCTGCCGCCGCGGATCTCCACGTCCTCGCTCATGTGCGGCATGGGCACGGCACGCACCAGCCGCGCTTCGCCGAGGACGCAGCACGGGAGGTCATTGCCATCATAGGAAAACACCGTGTCCGCCGCGCCGTCGAGTGTGTAGGTCTCGAGCGAAGACGGATAAAACGCGCCGGAGCGGGAGAGATAGACCTTGTCCCCGTCAACGGCGACGCCCTGCACCTTATCCGGCGTCGCGAACACCCGGACCGGCACTGCGTCCGGTTCGAGCGCGCCGTCGGGCGCGACGGGATAGGCGAACACCAGCGCGGCGAAGGATTCATCGCCGAAGGTCAGCGCGTGCGTCACGTCGGTCTCATAACCGTCGGCGTGGTATTCGCCGACATAGAGGTACTGCCCGTCGCTCGAGCAGAACGAGGCGTTGCAGGGCACCTCGATGAAGGATATGAACGCGAGCGTGTCCCCGTCCTTTGCCGCGAGCACGTCCGCTGTTTTCAGCACAAAGAGTTTGTGCGCGTTGGAGATATAAACATAGCCGCCGACGGCGGTGACGCCGCCCGCGTGGCCCTCATAATCGGACCCGTCCGGTTTTTGAAGACAGATGCAGCGGGGTGCTTCGCCCGGCGGATAGACATAGAGCCGTGAGGGCTTACTTTTGCTCATAAAGCCGCTGACAAGGTACACGCCGCTCGTTTCATATTGCGTCATACCCTGCGGCACAAAGCCGTCCATGATACCGCGGTAGGACGCAAGCTGCTGCGCGGCGCCGTAAAACGTCCGGTAGCGCAGCGGTCCGTAGACGGCAAAGACGCCGAGATAGACAACGATCAGCGTGAGCAAAATTGCGATTGCTTTCTTCATGCAGCACCCTCCCTTCGGTTTCCGGTTCCATTATACCGTACCCGCGTCCGCTTGTCAACGCAAAGCGCGCCGCCGTATTCGCGCCCATAGGCGGCCGCGTCGTTTTGAATATGGGCGCGTTTTTCCTGTTCTTCACGGCTGGTCGCTTGTGTTTTTCCGAAAATGGGTATATAATGAACATATCAAACAACGAGATCTGAGGTGCATGAACATGAAAAAGCTGATCTCCGCCCTGCTTGCCGTGATTCTGCTCGCAAGCTGCGCGCTGTACGCGTTCGCGGAAGCGGTCCCCATGTCCGTCTATTCGTCCTACAAGATCCCCTCTGGCACGATGCGCATGATCGCCCACGCGGGCTTTTCCGCCGTCGCGCCCAGCAACACCCTGCCCGCCTATGAGGCCGCGGGACAGTCGGACTTCTGGGGCGCCGAGTGCGACGTGCAGCGCACGAAGGACGGCGTCTGGGTCCTGATGCACGACGACACCGTGGACAAAACGACCGACGGCACGGGCAAAATCGCCGACATGACCTATGCCGAGATTCAGCAGCTGCACGTGGACGTCGGCAGCAACATTGAGCAGTACCCCGACCTGAAGGTCCCGACGCTGCCGGAATATCTGGACGTCTGCAAAGAGTACGGGCTGCATCCCATTATCGAAATCAAGGCGAACGCCCCCGTCGAAACGATGGACGAGCTCGCTTCTCTGCTCCTGGCGCGCAATGATAAAGATATGTTCGCGATCATCTGCTTCGGGCGCGAGATCTGCGTGCGGATGAAGGAGCTGGCGCCGGAGATCCCGGTGTATTACCTGATCAGCTTTGAGGACGTCTCGCAGGAGGACATCGACTTTGCCGTCAACAACCATCTGGACGGCATGGACATCCACGTCTTTTTGCCCGACGACTATGTCAAGGCGGTGGTGAAATCCGGGCTCGACGTCTTCGTCTGGACGATCGACGATCTCGACAACGCGGCGCGGTTCTACAAACTCGGCGTCAACGCCATCACCACCAATTCGCTCACACAGGAAGCACCTGAAGGCAACTTCTGGCAAAGGATGCTCTGGTCGCTGCGCGACTGGTGGTACCACCTGACCATGTGCGTGAAATCCTCTTTCGCAAGACTGCACAAATAAACGGCTGTCAAAACCAACGAGGAAGGACGGTTCCTTATGAAAAAAACAGTATCGGTGATCGGCCTCGGCAACCGCGGCACGGAATACATGGGCTTTTTGAAATACTTCCACCGCTCGAAGGTGGAGATCTATGCCCTTTGCGACAAGCGGCAGCAGGCGCTGGACGACATCGCGCCGAAATACGGCGTCCCCAAGGAGCGTCAGTTCCTGTCGCCCGACGTCTTTTTCGCGCACGGCGTGCTCTCCGACGCGCTGATTATCGCCACGCAGGACGCCAGCCATTACGAGATCACAAAACAGGCGATCCTGACCGGGTACAAATATATCCTCCTCGAAAAGCCGGTCAGCGGCGTTCGGGCGGAGTACACCGAGTTGCGCGATCTCGCGCTTGCGCACGGCGTCCTGCTCGTGATCTGCCATGTGCTGCGCTACTCGAACTATTACAGCAAGATCAAGGAGATCATCCAGAGCGGAGAGCTCGGCGATATCGTCTCGATCAACCACACGGAAAACGTCGGCTACTTCCATTTTGCCCACAGCTTTGTCCGCGGCAACTGGCGCAGCGAAGCGGAATCGACCCCGTCGATCCTCGCGAAGTGCTGTCATGACATCGACCTGATCGCGTGGTTCATGGACGCCCCCTGCGTCAGCGTCAGCTCCGTCGGCTCGCTGAAGTTCTTCCGCAAGGAGAACGCCCCCGCGGGCGCGGCGCCGACCTGTATGGGCGGCTGCAAGGCGAAAAAAGACTGCCCCTATGACGCACAGCGCCTTTACCTCACGGACCCGTTCTATAAGGCGAAGTTCATCAAGTTCATGAAACGCACGCTGACGGGCAAAACTCACAATAAAAAAAGCGACGTCGAAGCCGCCGTCAAAAACGGAGACTACGGCCGGTGCGTCTTCTTTTGCGACAACGACGTGTGCGACAACCAGTTTGTGACGATGACCTTCCAAAGCGGCGCGACGGCGGTGCTGGAGATGAACGGCTTTTCCGACAAGATGTTCCGCGAATGCCACATCGTCGGCACGAAGGGCGAGCTCGTCGGCTACGGGACGAAGCTGAAGAAGCACATCTTCGGCGGAAAGACCAGCAACGTCAAAACCAGCAAACTGCACCTGAGCGGCCACGTGGAGGGCGACATCCGGCTCATCGCTGGCTTCGTCAAACTCATCTGCGGCGAAACGACGGACCTCACGAACATCACGACGATCGAAGCGACGGTCGTCAGCCACGACATCGCCCTCGCCGCCGAACAGTCGCGCAAGCACGGCGGCGCGCCGGTGCTGTTGGAAAGCGAATAAACCGAATCACAGGCAAAACAAGAAAGAGGAACCGTTGCTTTCAGCGATTCCCCTTCTTTTTATCATTTCTCCCGCACCGCAAATGACATCGACTGCGTGTCAGGTCGTGCTGTAATTCTTGGCGAATTCGTCTTCCCATCTCTGTTCGACGCCGCTTCGCCAATCCAGCGCCAGCTTTGTCAGTTCCCGGCAAAGGTCCGGCATGGCGTCGGCGAGGTTGTGCTTTTCGCCGGGGTCCGCTTCCAGATCCGCTAAAAACACCGGCGCGCGCGGGGTCTCCCCCTCGGTCAGTCTGCCGTTCAGCACCAGCTTATATTTTCCGCGGCGAACCGCCGTCTGGTCCTCCATCTCCCAGAAGATACACCCGTGCGCCGCATTTTCTCCGTGCAGCAGCGGCTGGAGAATGCTTTGCCCGTCGAGGTCGTACGCGGACGCGTCGACGCCGCACGCTTCCAGCACGGTCGGGAAGATGTCGATCGCGATATAGGGCGCGTCCAGCGTCCGCGCGGTCAGCTTTTCACCCCAGCAAAGAAACGCCGGCACACGGATCCCGCCTTCGAACAGGCTGAATTTGTGTCCGGAAAAGACGCCGGTCGTCCCGCCGTAATACGGATCCTCGGTGCCGTCGAGCCAGTTGCGGCTCTCCCGCGACGGTCCGTTGTCGCTTTGGAAATAGAGCAGCGTATCGTCAAACAGCCCGAGCGTTCTCAGCGTCTGCGCGATCTCGCCGACGCCGTCGTCCACGGCGCTGATCATCGCCGCCATGATGCGGCGGTCCCACGGGAGTTCGGGGAACCTGTCCAGGTATTTTTCGGGCGCGTGCATCGGATAGTGCGGCGCGTTATAGGCGACATAAAGGAAAAACGGTTCGTCCTTGTGCCGCCGGATGAAATCGACGCTTTTCCGCGTGATGCGTTCGGTCAGGTACTCCCCGTTGGCATAGACCTCGTCTTCGTTTTCCCAAAGGTCGTGCGTCGGGTTGGTCCCGCCGTCGGACATCCCGTAATAGAAGATATGGGAATAGTAGTCCAGACAGCCCGCGAGGAAGCCGCTGAACTCGTCGAAACCGTTCGCGTTGGGGCGGCATTCGGGCTTCAGCCCGAGGTGCCACTTGCCGCAGATCCCCGTTGCGTAGCCCTCCGCTTTCAGTGCCGTTGCCAGCGTCGGCACCTTCGGCGTGAGCCCGCTCGCTTTGCGGTGCCCCGCGAGGATCGCCCGGACGCCAGCGTTGCCGGGGTACCGTCCCGTCAGCAGCGCCGCCCGCGACGGCGAACAGACGGGTGACGCAGAATACATAGATGAAAACAGGACGCCCTTTTCGGCAAGCGCGTCGATATGCGGCGTTTTCAGATCTTGCGACCCCATGCAGCCCAGGTCGCCGAATCCCTGATCGTCTGTCAGGATAATGATCACATTCGGTTTTTTCATATTTTTACCCCGTTCCTATTGAAAATGCGGTCCGCTTTTATTATACTTAGCACAGATACTGTGTCAAGAGGAAACGAAGTATGAAATCTTTGACCCTGCTGATCAAGCCGGCGGCGGGGCTGTGCAACATGCGCTGCAGCTACTGCTTTTACCGCGCGGCAAGCGAACCAAGAGAAAACCGCGTCATGACGCAGGAAACGGTCGATGCGCTGATCGAAAAGATCCGCGCGTACCGCCCCCTGTCTCTGTCCGTGCTGTTTCAGGGCGGCGAGCCGACGCTTGCGGGGCTGCCGTTTTTCAAAGCCTTTTCGAAAAAGATCCGCGAAGCCCTCTCCTGCCCCGTCAGCTACGCTTTGCAGACAAACGGTCTGCTGCTCGACGATGCCTTCGCGGCGTTCCTGCGGGAAAACGATGTTCTGGTCGGTCTGTCGCTGGACGGCGACCGCCGGACGAACGACCGCTGCCGCCTCGACCAAAACGGGCGCAGCACGTTTTCGCAGGTGCTGGCCGCCGCTTCCCTTTTGCAAAAGCACGGCGTCGCGTTTAATATCCTCTCGGTGATCGACGACAAAAACGCCGCGGAAATCGACGCGACCTATTCATTTTTCAAAGCGCAGGGCTTCGGCTGTCTGCAGTTTATCCCCTGCGTGGACGAGGGCGGCGGGTCGCTGTCGGCAGACACATATGAAGCGTTTTTGAAAAAGTGCTTCGATTTATGGTATGACGATTTTGAAAATGGCAGATATATCTCCGTACGTCATATCGACAATTACATCGGCATCCTGCTCGGCCATCCGCCCGAAAACTGCGCGATGTGCGGCATATGCGGCAACTATTTTGTTGTGGAAGCGAACGGCGATCTGTATCCCTGCGACTTCTACTGCAAAGCGGCGTACCGGCTCGGCAGCGTCTTTGACGACGCCCCGTTTGAAGCGAACGAAACGCAACGGCGCTTTGTCGAAGCGTCCCGCGTCATCCACGCGCACTGCAAAACGTGCCGGTATTACGCGCTTTGCCACGGCGGCTGCAGACGGGACCGCATCGACGGCTTTACAAAGAACCAATACTGTACGGCGTATTACAACTTTTTCGACTACGCCGCGGACCGCATGGTACAGGCGGCAAAGGTGATACTGGCGCAGGAAAACAGAGCGTGATACGGTCTGCCGCTTGTCAAATGGGCGGCGATACAGTATCATGATGCAGAAAGACAACGCACGCGGTGCGAAAGCAGAAAGGAGCAACCCCATGACCCCAACAGAGATCTTTGATTTTGTTGATGCGCAAAAAACAGCGTTTATCGCTTCCGTCGACGAAGACGGTTTTCCAAATCTGAAAGCCATGCTGGCGCCGCGGGAACGAGACGGCGTTACCTTTTACTTCACGACGAACACCTCTTCTCTGCGCGTCAAGCAGTATCTGAACAATCCAAAAGCGTCGATCTATTTCTATCACCGGGGCAGATTCCGTTATACCGGCGTGATGCTGAAGGGCACGATGCAGGTACTGACGGATCAGGAAACCAAAGACAGGATCTGGCGGACCGGCGATAGCATGTTTTATAAAAAAGGCGTGACCGATCCCGATTACTGTGTTTTGCAGTTCACTGCCAACAGCGGACGTTATTATCAGGATCTGAAAACCGAAAGCTTTGTATTCTGACTGCAGCAGCTTTCGGTTGACCGCCCACCCATCAAACCCATTTTTTACAAAACGATCATTTTTTACAAAACGATGATGAAAACAAACAGTCTTACCAAAAAGTTCATAGGCGACAAGGCGTTCTATCGGCGCGTGCTGGCCATCGCCGTGCCAATTATGGTGCAAAGCGGCATCACGAATTTCGTGAGTCTGCTCGACAATATCATGGTCGGCAGGACCGGCACGGAGCAGATGAGCGGCGTCGCGATTGTCAATCAGCTGATCTTCGTCTTCTACCTTTGCTGCTTCGGCGGCTTTTCCGGCGCGGGCATTTTTACCGCCCAGTATTACGGCGCGCAGGACGACAAGGGCATCCGCCACACCTTCCGCTACAAGCTCTGGCTCGGCTTTGTGCTCGTGGCGGGCGCGCTGGTCGTGCTCGGCTTCTTCGGCGAAAACCTGATCTCGCTGTACCTGCGCGGGACGAACGACGGCGGAGATCCCGCCGCGGCGCTCGCGTTCGGGTGTGACTATCTGAAGATCATGCTCTTCTCCCTGCCCGCGTTCGCGCTTGTGCAGGTGTATTCCAACACCCTGCGCGAATGCGGCGAGACGGTCGTACCGATGCGTGCAGGGCTCGCGGCGGTGTTCGTCAACCTCGTTTTCAACTATCTGCTGATCTACGGCAAGCTCGGCTTCCCCGCCCTCGGCGTCAAAGGCGCGGCGATCGCGACGGTACTGTTGCGCTGTGTGGAATTCACGGTAGTCGCCGTATGGACCCACAGCCACAAAGAGAAATGTCCCTATATCAAAGGCGTCTATCAAACGCTGTTCGTGCCGCCTGCGCTTGTCAAACGGTATTTCCTCACGGGGTCCCCTCTGCTCGTCAACGAGGCGCTGTGGTCCGCGGGGATGGCGATGCTCGCGCAGTGCTACTCCCTGCGCGGTCTGAATGTCGTCGCGGCGACGAATATCGCCAACACCGTGTGCAACGTGTTCAACGTGGTGTTCTTCGCGATGGGCGACGCGATCGCGATCATCATCGGACAGCACCTCGGCGCGAAGGATTACGACAAAGCGAAGGATGAGACGAACAAGATCATCGCGTTCTCGATTTTTATCGCAACCCTTGTGGGGATCGCGATCGCGGCGACGTCGCACCTGTTCCCGATGATCTATAAAACAACGCCCGAGGCCAAGCAGATCGCCGCGCAGTTTTTGATCGCGCAGGCGGTCTTCACGCCGCAGATCGCGCTGCTGCACACCTCGTATTTCACGATCCGCTGCGGCGGCAGGACGGTCATCACCTTTTTATTTGACAGCGTGTTCATGTGGGTCGTCAGCGTGCCGGTCGCGTTTTTGCTCAGCCGGTTCACCGACCTCTATGTCGTCTGGATCTTCGTCTTTTTGCAGGTGGCGGACTGGATCAAGTGCGTCATCGGCGTCGTGCTTGTCCGCAAGGGTGTCTGGATGCAGAACATCGTTTCAGAGTAGAAACCGGTTTCACACTCTACGGCGCGTAGGTTGCTTTTTGCACGGCGCTGCGGTATCATGGCTGCAGAAGGGAGGATTCCACTATGAATCAATATATCACCGGCGCCATGATCAAACAGCTGCGGGAAGGGCGCGGCATGACGCAGCTGCAGCTGGCGGAAAAGCTCAATGTCAGCGACAAGGCGATCTCCAAATGGGAGACCGGCCGCGGCTATCCGGATATCTCTTTGCTTGAACCCCTGGCCGCGTCTCTGGGCGTTTCCGTGATCGAGCTGTTCGCCGGGCAGCACGTGGTGAACACGAACCGGTCGTTCCATCTGCTGCGAACGAAATTTTACGTCTGTCCGCTGTGCGGCAACGTGATCCACAGCTTCGGCGAATCGGTCGTCAGCTGCTGCGGGATCACCCTGCCCCCGCTGGAGGCGGAGGACGCGGACAACAGCCACGTTTGCACGCTCGAACGGATCGAGGACGAATACTATTTTTCCGTTGACCACCCGATGACGAAGGTGCACTACATCTCGTTCCTCGCCGCTGTGAAAGACGACGGATACGAGATCAAAAAGCTGTATCCGGAAGGCAGCGCCGAGGCGCGCTTCCCGATTGCCGGCGTCCGGCGGTTCTACTATTACTGCAACCGCCACGGGCTGTTCCGGCTTTCGGTGCGGTGACCGCCGCGCAGTTTCACAAGAAACCAACCCACGCAAGAAAGGAGCGTTCCGTATGCGCTATTGTCCCCGTTGCTGTCTGCCGTTTGACGCGGACCGCTGCCCCGTATGCGGGAAAAAGAGCGAGCGCGACGTCGCGCCGGACGATCTCTGCTTTCTCACGGAGCAGGCACAGATCTGGAGCGGCATGCTGGCGGACGTGCTGACGCAGGAGCAGATCCCCTTTCTCCAAAAGAACGTGCTGGGCGCAGGCATCACGACGCGCATCGGCCCGATGCTGGAACGGGTGCGGTTCTATGTATTCTACCGGCAGCTTGCAGAAGCAAAGGACATTGTGGAAGGGTTGTTTTCCGCAAGCGAAGAAAGCGACGAAACTTGAATTGGAACAAGCAAAAAAGGCACCTCCGCCGAGGAATCGGCGGAGGTCGTTTTCTTGATTGGCATCCCGACGGCGGGACGCGGTTTTCTTACAGCAGCGTATCGAGCGCGGCGCCTTCGTTCAATCCAACGGGCTATACCGATATGTCACCGCTGCGTTGCGGTCGGCGCAAAGGAGCAGCGACGGAGAAGACAAATCATAGACCGAGGACCACTGTGTGCTGTATGACCGCCCCTGCGCATCCGGCGCGGTACCGGTCAGCGCGACCTTCTGTAACAGCGCCATCGCTTCGTCGGCGGTCAGAACGCTGTTCTTTTCCTGCAGCGTCTCTTTCATGCCCGCATAGCGGTCCAGACCCTGCGCCTCATAGTCGAAAGGCACGTCGCTGAGATAAAAGTTTGTTGCGGCAAGGAACCCGTCCTCCGGTTCCACCACGACCAGCTCGTCGCCGACATACTCCACGACGGCACTGCGGCCTGTTGCGTCCGCCATCTGGAAATGATAGCACCCGCCGGCAGAGGCGTGCATATCGAACTGCCCGAGCAGCGCGATCGCTTCCTCCACAGTCGCTGCCTTGTCCAGCAGCACGCGGATCGCGAGGGTCGTATCGACATCGACCTTGTCGGTGTTCTGGTCGGTCGGCGGCGCCTGCAGTTGCAACACCCCGACGGCAAAGCCTTTTTCGTTGATGCCGTCCAGCGGGAAGTACGGCGCGCCCATGGCCACGATGCGGTCCTTCAGCTTTGCGGGCGTGTGGGTCTGGTCGTAGCCCAGAAAGCTCAGGTTGACCACGGAGACGGAACGGTAGCCGTCCTTCGGTGAGGTTTTGACCACGGCGAGGTCCGTTTCCTGGTTGTCCAGATTACGTCCAAGCAGGAACTTTCCGTCCGGCGTTTGCGCAAAGAAGGTGGAGCAGGCCAACGACGGCACGTCGTAGTCGATCCGGATCGGCAGACCCTTGAGCAGGATGCGGATCAGATACTTCGCCAGTTCGTCCTGCGTCTTCACGCCGCCGGCGTCCAGCAGCGCCTGCAGCTTGTAGTCTTCGCGATAGTCGATGACATAGATCCCGTGTTCTTCGTCGGTTTTCACGGTGAGGAGCGTCACGCCGAGCTTGCCGAACAGGACGATCGCGGCGCAAAGGATGATGACTAAAAGACAACAGATGATTTTGATACCGAGATGCCGCTTGTTCCGTTTCATAAGAAATACCTCTCTCTCGTTGATTTTGGGAATCTGCGGGAACGTTGCGTCTCTACGCTTACTATAACGGAGTCGCCTGCAAAAATCTACCGGATTTTGAAGCCGTTTTGTAAAGTTTTTGTAACGAAAAGACAGCCGCGGCCGGGGAAGCCGCAGCTGTTTTTGCCTATAGACGAATCACGGGGTCCTTTATCGTTTCGTCACTTCATAGAGCGCGGCGTCTTTCGCCCCGAGCGCCGCTGTCAGCAGACCGCGGCCGACGCTCTCCCTGCCGCGCCAAAGCTCTGTTGCCCGGTAGTTGCCGAGCCCCGTATCCACGGTAAAGACGCGTGGGATCGCGTCAAAATTGAACACCGCGAGATAGGTCTTGTCCGCCGTTTCCAGCCTGTAGATGTTGGCAGTCCGGTTCCTGCTGTTCGTGATTACGGGCAAAAAGATCTGTCCGCGCTTCGCGACGGCAAGGATCTGCTCATTTGTCAGCAGCGATTCATACCGCGCGAACGCTTTTGCCGCGTCGCCGGCGGGAGACACAAAGTTGTCGCCCGTCAAAAAGCTGGTGCCGGCAATCACGCCGCTCGTAATCCGGCTGCGGGCCTCCGCCTCGGTCGCGTCGCCGTCCTTGCCCCAGATCACGATGTGATCCGGGTCGGTGTAATCATAGAGTTCCTTTTCCCAAAAGCCGTAGGTCACGGCGTTCAGCGTGTATTCGGTGTCGCCGATATGATAGAACGCGTCGCACGCCAGTCTACGCCCGTTGGCATACTGATACGGGAAGGTCGGCGACATGGCGAGATTGAGGAAGATATCGTCGCCGATCATCTCGGTCAGGTATGTCATCGCGTAATTGTAGGCTTCGATTCCCGTCTGGATCCGGTCGTCATAGAAGTCCCCCTCGAAGGAAGCGTGGACCAGAAAGTCCAGTTTGATATAATCGACGCCCGCCGCCTTGATACGGTCCACCGTGTTTTGGACGTGCAGCTTCGTCGCGGGATGCGTCACATCCAGCGGAATACAGCCGTCCACCTCGCTCCCGTAAAACGACCCGTCCGCCTTTTTGAGCCGGATATCCTGATACGTCACGGTCTGATCCGTGCCCGGAACATAGTTGACCGACATCCCGTAGTCGTCCCAC
Organism: Clostridia bacterium; assembly: GCA_017544665.1. Classification (GTDB taxonomy): domain Bacteria; phylum Bacillota; class Clostridia; order Oscillospirales; family Acutalibacteraceae; genus UBA6857. The sequence continues at coordinate 22,706 of JAFYDS010000147.1, forward strand.
CATGAAACGAACGGCGCCGTATACAACCCGACCTTTTGTCCGTTTTGGTGACAGTGATCCACAAACTGCCGCAGCTCCTCGGCCGAAAGATTGTCCCAGTAGGAGTCGAGATTCACATACACCGGCGTTCCGTCCGCGCCCCAGACCGGCTGCAGCTTTTCTTTGATATAGTCGGAGGTGCCGACCGCCGTTTCGTAATTCAGCGCGGTCTGCACGCTACCCCAGCTGTTCCAGCCGAACGGGACGCTGTCCGTCACCGCCGCGCGTTTCGGCGTGATCGCGGTGTTCGCGCGGGCAAAGGTGTTGAGCCCCTCCTGCCAGTTGTCGAAGACGCCGATCAGCATCAGTGCCGACGAGACAATCTCCCCGCTGCGCGTGCCGTGTGGCTGCGCGCCCTGCCGCGGGTCCACCACGCCGCAGGTCAGGCGCAGCTCCTGTAAGCCGGACGCCGTTCCCTTCGTCAAAACGGCGCTTTTCCAGTGGTCGTGCTCCAACGAGCCGAGGATCAGTCCGCCGCCGTCTTCCGGGGTGAACAGCGCGCCCGCTTCATAGCTGACCGTATCTTTGCCGAGCCCCTTGACCGAAAACGCCGCCCAGCCGTCGTTATCAAACGGAACCTCCAGCACATTCGTCCACAAATGGCGCAGCGGCTGCAGCTTTCCGTCGGTCACAATAAGCGGAGATACGGCGTTCGTCGCGACGCCCTGCGGACTTTGGAGCGTCACGCGGGTGGTAAACCAGTCCCTGTCCGAAGAGAAGGTGAACGTCTGCGTCAGATCCCACAGCCCCTCTCCCTGCATCCGCATCGAAAGCGTGACCTCGTTTCCTCTCTCCCGGGTTTCCGCGGAAAACGACGTGTAATCGCGGGAGGAGACCGAAGCGCCGTCCCGGTCATAGGCGCAGAACGCGTCCTGAAAGAGCGTGCTGCCGTTCTTGGCAACGCTGAACGTTCCGTGCGCCGTGTCGTAGACCAGCGTATAGCCGCCGCAGCGGCAGACCGCGCCCGTTTCGTCGAGCGGCGCGGGCGGGACCAGCGCCCCGCAGATCGTATAGAACAAGGATACCAGCAGCAAAAGCAATCGTTTCAGCATGGGTTTCACCTCTTCGTGTTTCGTTGTGTTGATCGTATCAGAACCAGCAAACGCTTGTTAAGCGCAAAGCCGAAACAGCCGCAACTGGGGAAGTCGCGGCTGTTTGATTGTTTCGGCGTCATTTGATGATGTTCTTTTTCAGCTGAAGCTTTCTGGCCTTGTTGCTGTTCGGGCAGCCGTAATAATCCACGACTTCTTCCCCTTTCTTTTTTGAAAGCAGCGCGGCCAGCTTTTGAAGCAGGGTCTTCAAAAAAGTAATGATCGACGCCATGATGTGCGTGCCTCCTTTTCTCTGTGTTTTTTTCATTTCTTGTTTCAGGACTGCGCGATCGACGTAAACCGCCACGACTTGATCGTGTCGCGGACAATCCCCGCCCCGCAGTACGGGCAGGCGGCGTCTCTCGTCGAAGTGTAGGTGCCGCCGCAGCACGGGCAGATCAGCGCCTTCTTTTCGCCGTATTCGTCGCGCAGGCTGATGGTGTATTCCACGGCGTATCTCTCCTCGACGGCCTTTCCGTCCAGAAGATAGCCGACGCTCGCCTGATAGGTGATGGTCGCGCATTCCTTTGTTTTCACATAGCCGGACATCGCCACCTTGTGGACGGCTTCGTTGTTGACCGTGTGACCGGGCGTTTTGTCGATCATCGCGATCAGCCCCTCTGACACGATGCTCTTCGCGAACCCCAGCTTGCCCTCATAGCGGATCGCGAGGTATTCGCAGACCAGCGTCTTGACCGCGGCGATCGCGTCGTTGTTGTGGAAATCCGGGAAGTCGCGCACGACCTGCGGCAGATAGATCGACGTCGCGCCGAAGACGGTCTTCGGCTCCGGTGTGTCCGGCACGTCTTTGACAAGACGCAGCACGCGCAGCGCTTCGCGCAGAAACGACCCTGCCGTCCCGGCGAACCGGACGAGCAGTCCGATCGCGACGACGCCGATCACGCCGAGGATGATATAAAAAACGTAGTTCATGGGTTTCCTCCAAAAAGCACTTGATTAAAAGTCAAGGTGTGCTTTGTGCGCCTGTTTGTGCTGCTGGCGCCGCGGGATCCGGTACTCTTTCCCGTCCTTGATCAGCCGCGCTCCGGTCTGGTGATAATGGAACCGCACCCCGTGTTTCACGCACTGCGCATGCAGGTCCAGCACCCAGTCGTAATCGCAGGGGCGGGCGTCGGGACCCGACTCTCCGCCGACCGAAACGGACGAGATGAGCGGCCGCCCTTCGGGATCCGCGTACTCTGTGAAATACCGCCGCAGGTCCAGCGCCGACAGCATCGGCTCGACCATGACCGCCCAATGGCGCAGCGGCAACGACAGATACACCGGCAGCCGCCGGTCGGCCTCCCGCTGGTTTTCCGTCGTCACGGCGATCGTCACGTGCGCCCAGCCTTCTCCCCAGTCGGGCGGCAGGCACGCCGCGATCCGCTCCGGCCGCTTGGTAATCAGAAAGAAGGTGCAGTCGCGGCGACTCCGCATCATGTCCCACGCCTCCTGTCTCCAGTCGTCGGCATCCTGATGAAAGAAATCGGAGGAAAAGCAGGTGTAGATGTGCGAGCCGGACGGGACTTTGTAGGCACCCTTCTCCGCGCCGGCGCGCAGCATGCGGACGGGCAGGTTGAACATCTGCGTCTTCTGTACCACGGATGCGTCCTTGCCGATTGCTTCGTCGCGGCGGAACATATAGCAGTGCTGACAGCCGGCGGAGACTTTGGTGCAGCCGTGCCAGGGGTTCCACGTGACCGTCTGCGGAGACCGCGTGTCCGCGTTCTGCTGCCCCAACAGGCTGAGCTGCTCCATGCCGTCCACCTCGCATCCGGATAATTCTTACGTATTGATTATACACCGATTTTGAGAAAAAGACAAGAAGAAAAAGCCTCCCTGGGAAAAGTACAGCGCGAAATCGCAAAGGAGGCAAATGTGCGAAGCAACAGCCGAGACCTTTTCAGATCGCGGCTGCGTTTTTGCGGTAGGGCAAAGACTCATTTGATATGCGGACAACCACAGTTGACAGATGGGCTTTGCAACAAGCAGCTCTTATTATAAATAAACTGCTTAAAAAACTTGTCAAAGCCACTTGACAAATTGGCAACTTTTCAATAAAATATGTGTATAGATTTAAAGGGGGACTAAATATGGGCAAGGAATTAGGACAACGGATCTTGCAAGCAGCCAGGATAAAAGGAATAACGCAAAGGGAACTAGCTGCAAGAGTCGGATTGACAGAGGCGGTAATTTCCAGATACGTTTCAGGTGAACGTGATCCTAAACCGGAAGTAATTGCGAACATCGCGACTGCGTTACACACCACGTCTGATTATCTTCTTGGCATTGAACAAGATGAATTTGATCATCCCCGAATTTGCAGATTAATCGCGCGGAACGCTTCAACAATGACGGAAGCGGAAAAGAGAGAGTTGATCAACGCTCTTTTCGGGGAGGATTGATTTATGGGAGTTTCTTTATCACATTCGCGGTATGAGGAGATAAAAAGGATTGTTGTTGATTTATTCATCAAGTTTGATGTCAGATGCGTACTGATCAGCGGTTTTGAACTGGCGACAAAAATGGGAAGGATATCAAGCATGCCGGAGAACACGTTGCCAACCTTAAAGCCAATCGCAATGCAAAAGACGGCGTTAAAATGTATGGCGCTTGGAAAGGGGTTCGTGTCGTTGTGATTCGTACAAAAGGCAAAATAGGAACCATTTTCCCGGATTCAAACCAACCCTATACTAAGAAAGGCAGGAAAAAGAAATGAACATCAAAGACTTCAGAGCTGCGATTGAGCGTAGAGAATATGTTGAAAGCATCAGTTGTGGCGAATGGGCCGACGGCATTGAGGAATGTTGTAAAAAAGAAATCGAGATACTCTCCGAAGATATTCCTTCTACAATTGAGTTTTTACAGAATGAATGCTCTGCTGATGAGTTTGTTTGGATCAGTGAAATCATAGAGGATCTAGCAGCTAAAACCCGAAGTTCGGAATTAGTTCAATGCTATAAATCCTTGATGTCTAAATACTCGGAAGAAAGCAAGACCTTCTACATTCGAGATATTGTTGAGAGTGCAGAAGCCGAATTAAGCGGAGAATCGACCGATGAAGAAAACTGAACCGCTTATAGACGAGGGGCTTCGGGTCTCTTTGGTGGAAACAGCATTCTTCGATGGCGATCTTGAAATACCCCATGTCGATGCTCCCGAAGAAATTGTTATTCCGAAAGGGATGGTTCCGTTCTCACAAAGAGAACAGGATCGGGAGCATAAGAACTTTGTGTGCTTCTATGAAAATGACGTTAATTTCCGAGAGATTCTTACAAACACGGAAGATTACGTTGACGATTTGAAACGCTTCCCCGGCATTGTAACGCCTGACTGCTCCTTGTATATCGATGCACCGCTGGTGGTACAGTTAATCGGAATTTACCTAAACCGAGCTGTTGGTTACTATCTGAAAAAACAGGGGCTGTATGTCATTCCCAATATCCGCTGGGGCGACGAAAGAACGTATACTACTGAGATATTCAGGGAAGAAGTTGCTTTTCTGGGCGTTGACAAGCACAGTATCGTTTCCATCGGAACATACGGCCAAATCAAAAGCGCAGAATCCAAACGTATCTTCCGAGAAGGATTGATAGCAATGCTCGACACTTTGGAGCCGAAAGTCGTTTTGGTATATGGAGCAATGCCTGTATCAATCTTTGGTGGTCTTGACGGAAGAACAAGATTCATTCAGTATCCAGATTGGATATCATCCAAAAAGAAAAAGTAGCGCATTGCTATTTACACTACGTGGACATCCTTCACGCACAAAAACTCCGCCGGATTCCGACGGAGGTTTTGTTTTGGTCTTGCGTTTTTCCCCGTTCCGGTGTATAGTAGTCATAGAAAACGCGCATCGGCGTGTTTCGTTCCAATTCAACTGTGAGGTGTTCCCCATGTTCAACGGAAAAATGAAAGCCGTCACGTTCAGCTACGACGACGGCGTCACACAGGATAAGCGCCTGATCGCGCTGTTCAACAAGTACGGCCTGAAATGCACGTTCAATCTCAACTCCGAGTTGTTTGGTACGAAAAGATGTCTGCCCAAAGAGGAGATCAAAGAGGTCTATGCCGGTCACGAGATCGCCGTCCACACGCTGACGCACCCCACTCTGACCGGCTGCGACAAAGCGGAGATCATCCGGCAGGTGAACGAGGATCAGCGTAACCTTTCGGAGATTGCGGGCTACGAGGTCGTCGGCATGGCGTACCCGGGCGGCGGGATCAACTATAACCACGACGTCGCCGAGATCATCCGGCACAATACGACTATGCAGTACGCCCGCACGACGGTCTGCACCAACAAATTCGACCTGCAAAGCAATCTGCTCGAATTCCTGCCGACCGTGCATCACACCGATTTCGACGACCTCTTCGCGCTCGGGGAGCAGTTCCTCGCGCTCGAGCCGACCGAACCCAAGCTGTTCTACATCTGGGGCCACAGCTATGAGTTTGACTACGACGACAGCTGGGGCAGGTTCGAGGAATTCTGCAAGCTGATCGCCAACCGCGACGACATCTTCTACGGGACGAACAAGGAAGTGCTGCTGTAATTTCTGTAAAAGCAACGCGCGAAAACGCGACGATTGACAAATAAAAAGGACCCGCCGATCACCGCGGGTCCTTTTCTTCAGGTTTTGCAATAAGCTTCTATCGCGTCCCGAATAAACACGGCCGTGCCCATGCCGTGTTTGTCGATGTTTTGCCGGAACCGTTCATCGGCGACGTACATCTGCCCCAGCCCGGCGAGGATCTGATCGGTGCAGGTGTAGCAGTGCGCGGTGATGTAGTTTTGCAGCCGCCCCACCAGCGCCTGCGCCCCGGCGGAAGCGGCGGTTTCTCCGCTTTTCTTGCACACGGCGAACGCTGCCATGATCTGATCCATGCCCGCGGCAAGGTCGTTTTTGTCCTGCGCGGTATAATCGCCGGCCTTCGCTTCGTACTCTCTGTAAGCGTCCGTGTCGCCCCATCGAGCTTTCGCTTCGGCCCTGGTCTTTTCAAATTCGCTGTTGTCAAACGCGGGCATCACATTTTCTCCTTTCACGGCGCCGTCAATGGCGGAAATCAGTCGTTCCAATCGGTCTTTTTTGAGGATGAGCAGGTTCTTTTGCTCTTTCAATGCTGCCGTTCTGTCATAATGCGGAGAGGACAAAATCTCTCCAATGCTCTTCAGAGGAAAGTCGAGTTCCCTGTAAAAGAGAATCTCCTGCATACGAAGCAACGCGCTTTCGTCGTAATAGCGGTAACCGGTCGCCTCGTCCACATTGGTAGGTTTCAGCAGTCCGATTTCATCGTAGTAATGCAGGGTACGCACGCTGACACCCGTCGCGTCCGCAAACTCCTTAATCTGCATATTCAAGTGTATCACCTCACAGGATTGAGTATACACCCTGACGTTACGTGAGAGTCAATACCTTTTTGAAAAAAACTTTTTTTGATCGCACAGCACGACCTGCCGCGCATAAAACGCGAACCTCCCTCACACGCAAAAACTCCGCCGGAAAACCGGCGGAGTTCTGTTTTGGTTGGTTGCTTATTTCGCTTCGCTGATCGCAGCCTGCGACTGCGTTATGTATCGAGGGGATATGATCCCCTCCTGTGACCGAAACGGTCGTTGTTGACTTGCGTTTTCCCTTGATTTTACAGCGAAGCGGGTCGTTCGGGTCGCCGTCGAAGCGCAGGTACCAGTCGAAAGAATCGGGATGCACCACGATCTTTTCCACAAAGGCTTCGATCACACAGGCGGGCACATCCTTGTCGTCCCAATCGGTGTATTGCTCCAGCGCATAGCGCAGAACGGTCAGCTTATCCTGATAGTTTTCCGGCTCCGGGGCTTCCTCTTCTTCCGTCTGCAAAAGCGCATTGAGCTCGCTTTGCAGCCGTTCGATCTCCTTTTGCAAAACGCCGGACTTCTTCTGATACTGTTCGCGCGACAGGTCGCCGTCGGCGCACATTTCGATCAGCCGGTCGAGCTTTTGCTCGGCCTTTTGCTTTGCCTGTTCCAGCTCGTCCCGCTTTACTTCAACGTCCTCTACCGGCTCTTCCGGGTCTGCGATATGCGCTTCCAGCATGGTGTTTGCCAGCTCCAACACCTTTTCTTTGTCGAACAGGAACTGGCGGAAGATCGCGTTCGCCATCATCTGCAGCCGCCATTCCGGTATCATCGGCGAGCGGCAGATGCCGTCCACCGGAAGGCCCCGTTTCAGTCGGCTGCTGTAGGAACCGGTCTGCATGGAGCTGTAGCACTGGTAGCCGACCTTGGAGAGCCGGTCGCTGCGATCCCATTTGCGCCTGTTGAAGCGGTGGCCGCATTCGCAGATCAGCAGTCTGCCCCAGACCGTGGTGTTCGGCCGCTTTCCCTTGGTACGGTTCGGCCCGACGTTCAGGTTTTTCATCGCGCTTCGTTTGCTTTCCATAATGATTTGCACCCTTTCATATTCTTCTTTGGTCACAATGGTTTCGTGTTTGCCCTGCACAACGGTCTGTTCGATCTCGCCGTAGTTTTTGACGGCCTTCTGTTCCAGAAAGTCCGGCACATAATACTTGTGATAGACCAGAACGCCGCAGTAGAAGGCGTTTTTGAGTACATGGGAGATCACGGTGCAGCTCCAACGGCTCAGACCCGTGGCGGTCTTTCGACCCTGCCGTTCCAGTTCGTCCTTGATCCACTGCAGCCCATGTCCGGCGAGGTACCAGTCATAGATCATCCGGACGGTCTTGGCCTGGTCGGGATTCACCAGGTAATCCACCTTCTTTTGGTTGGCTCCGACGATGGTCTCCACGCGGTCATAGCCGAGGAGGTTGCCGTTGCCGAAGATCACGCCGTTTTCCATTGAGGTCTGCAGACCGCTTTTGACACGGACGGAGGTCTTGCGGCTCTCGTCCTGCGCCAGCGTCGCCATGATGGTCAGCCGCAGCTCACCGTCACCGTCAAAGGTCTTGATGTTATCGTTGATGAAAAAGACCTCCACGCCGATGGCTTTGAGCTCGCGGGTGTACTGCAGCGTGTCCACGGTGTTGCGCGCGAAACGGCTGACCTCGCGCGTGAGAATCAGGTCGAACTTGTGCTTTTTCGCGTCGCGGATCATTTGCATGAATTGCGGCCGCTTGGTTGCGGACGTGCCTGTGATGCCGCGGTCGATATAGCGCTCCACAACCTCCCATTCCTTATGATATTCCAAAAACGGGCGGTACCAGTCGAGCTGGTTTTCCAGCGCGTCCAGCTGTTCCTTATGTTCGGTACTGACGCGGGCGTAGATGGCAACCTTTCGCTTTCTGCCGGGGTCATTCACCATGGATCGCCTCCTTCTTGTTTTGGTGTCTGTCGCCGGTGATGAACGCCGCGGCGTCCACCACATCGGCGTACTCGTTCAGGATGTTCTGAAACACATGCGCCGGGAGTAACCCGTCCCGATACAGCTGTTCGATCAGCTTCAGCGCCGCAAAGCACCGGGCGGGAGACTCCTTGCTCTTCATTTTACCCATCGCTGTCCTCCTTGTCGAATGTGCGAATCATTTTTTTGAAAAAAGAGGAAAAAAGTTGATACTGCATATTCATCTGTCACCTCTGTCTTTCTGCCGGTCAAGATAGCGGCAATAATGATCCACGGCTTTGAGCAGAAACTCCTGCACGAACTGCGGCGTCGGCTCCGTTTTGGCGTAGCGGCGGATCTTGTCCATCGGCAGCTTCGGGTACGGCAGCGTGACCTTTTCCTGCTGGTTGGGCTTCGGTTTCGTCATGATCCCGAACACGGCGTCCATGTCAAGCTTGCCCTGTTCAGACAGCTTGCGCATCTGCTGTGCTTGGGAGAGGGACGGCGTGCAGTCTTCGCTTTCGATGGTGTCATACAGGTTGGTCTGCTCGTCTTCCGTGAGGTAGGACAACTCGACTGCCGGGGTGAGGGCGATCTTGCCTTCGTCAACCAAGGACAACAGACCGGGAACAAGGTTGTTCAAGCGAATATAGCGTTTGACTTGACTAGCGCTGTCTACATCGGAAATCTCTTTGGCGGTTAACTTCGGACCAACTTGGTCCGAAGTTAGATCCGTTCGTTTCCCTTGGCGTTTCAAAGCATCCATTTTCAATTTGTACGCCTTCGCTTTTTCACTCGGCAGCAGATGTTCCCGGTGCAGGTTGCTGTCCACGACCATGATTGCTGCCTCATTCCTGTCAACGTCACAAACCAAAGCAGGGACTGTTTCCAGCCCTGCTTTCTGCGCGGCGTATAGTCTCCGATGCCCGCTGATGAGTTCAAAGACGTGGGGGTCGTTCGGCTTCGGCATCACGAGCAGAGGAGTCAGAATCCCGCGCTCCTTGATGCTTTGGACAAGCTCGTCCATCTCTTCATTGTCCTGCACCTTGTAGGGGTTGTCCAAAAAAGAGAGGATCATGTCTACGGATATGTTGATGGGTTGATGGTTTGCCTTGAGCTTGCGCAGTACTTCTTTTTCCACAAAAGCGTGAAGCTCCGGCGTTCGTGCCGCCGCGTGCTCCGGCGGGATGTCTGCCCGGATCTCATCCGGGGTTCGTAAATCTTCAAATTTCGTTCTGATTGCCATTGTTTGGCTCCTTTCTGTATTAAAAAATAGATTATCTTGCGCCGTCGTCTCTGTGGCGGCTTTTGTTTTGCTCCGGTGAGCGGGACGGGAAATACCATTCCCGCATCTGTTCTTTTTCGGCTTCGACCTTCCCTTGGAGCATGGGTTGGTCGGTGATGATCCGCCGTGCCAGCTTGAGCTTATTGCGAAGCACCGCCAGCTCGGCGGTCATCCGGTCGCGTTCGGCAGTCAGCGACACCAACTCTTCTGGATCGCTGCACCTGCGGATTTCGTTGTAGACCTTGCTGCGCTCAAACTTGAGCTGCTCCATCGCCAGCGATGTGTCGGCAATGAAACGTTCCACGTCGGCATAGGAATACAGCTTTTCGTTCACGGCAAGATCCATCTGTTCGCGCATGAACGTGATCTTTGGACGCAGCATCTTCATTTCTGGCGTTTTCGGGTGCGGGCTCTCGTTGTTGATCTCGAGCAGCGCGCCGGCGAACCACAGTGCCAGAAACAGCAGCCCTATTACTGGCGCGCCGATAATAGCGCTGCCGATGATCGCCTGTACACAGCGCCCGGTCAGCTCGGCAAAGGCATTCTCACTTCGGTACGACCGCCACGATTCCTCAAACTCAAAGTCTTTGTACCGATAGGTGTAAACGGTGTTGACAGCGTATCGGTGATACTGATAGTACCGCAGGCCGAGCGCGTTGGCTTCGCTGCGATCCTGCGTCAAAATGCGGGTGCGAATGGCTTCGGGCGTATAATCCGCACCGAGATTCGCCAAACGTACGCCGTGTTCGTCTGTCCGGCTTTTGATCGTGGCATAGCGTTCGGTACTGCCGAAGTTTGAGATGAAATAGCTCTGATCGCGCATGACCTGCAGAAAACGGCGGTCATCGGGCGAATGCTTGATGGCAAAGTCGATGGCCGCTTTCATATAGTCATATTTGGTTTTGATGCCTTTTTGCTGTGCCATATAGACGTTGTACGGTACGCGCTTTTTCTTCGGATGCTCAATGATCGACAGCCCGTGTTCCAAACATACCCGGTCAGCGGTCTCGCGAAACCGGTTGTACATCGCCTTGTTCTCATTCATTTTCTTGCCGTCTGTCATGGACACACTGTTGATGACGATATGGCAGTGCATACAACGGGCGTTCTGATGGGTGGCAACGATCATCTCGTAATCTCTGCCCCACATTTCTTGTGCAATCTCCATTCCGATCTTCTGCGCCTGCTGCGCTGTCACTTCCTCCGGCTTGAAGGACACATAGGCGTGATAGGCTACGATTCCGTCGGTCTTGCCGTAGAGTTCCTTGGTGTCCGTCATCTGCTGCACTGCATATTCCGGGTCGCAGTTGATGCCCTCGACCAGCAACTTCTTTTCTTCGGCCAGTAACGTCTTATCTTCATCCGCAGCATAGTGGATGGAATGCAGCAAAGCGCACTCCCTATCGGAGAAGCGCGCTTCGTCTGTTTTGCGTTTGTCGGCAGCATAGGCGATCACGGCACCGATGTGACCCTTGATCGGCCAAATGCGCGTCACTGCCATATGCGTTTCCCTTTGCGCGACTTGAAGTAAGACGCGATCTTGCGTTCCAGCTTCCGGTGTTCATCGAGTACCGCGGCACATTCTTCACGGTCAATGAAGCTGACGCTGTTGGCTTTTGCGACCAGTTGGTTCAGATTTGTACCGACGCGGCGCAGCTCGACCGTGAATGCTTTGAAATCCGCGGGTGGCGCTTCGATCAATTCGGCCATGGCGATCAGGCAGCGGATCACAAAGCTTTGATTCCTTTTCATCTTGTCACAAAGCTTCTGCAGCAGCGCATATTCCTGATCGTCCAGATAGACGTGCAGATCGTGGTGACGTTTTCTTGTAGACATGGAAAAACACCTCCCTTCTTTTTAGATTGTTTTTTTCTCTTTCGCGGGAACCTTCTGTTCCCCGCGGGATTTGCGGAGACAAATCCAATGCTTGCTGACCTTCGGAATTATCCTCGGTCAAAAGACGGTTCCTCCTTGCTTTGCATAGATTGCATTGGATTTGCCTCAGATCACCAGTTCTTCAAAATCTTCGTGCCGAACGGTAGTTACAGTGGGCTTGTCCGCTTCGGGGGCATCGGCGCTTTCTGCGATTCGGCGCATGACCTCCTTCGGGATGCAGATGCACCGTGGGAAGTTGTTCCCGACACGAATCTTTTTCAGATGGATGCCCGGGTCGCAGATGCTAATCCCTTCGCTGCAGAGTGCTTCCCGCAGCCCGGCTTCGCTGATCATGAAGTTCTCGTTCTGTTCGCGGCAGAGCTTGACGACGGCCTTGTGTGCTAAAGATTTGTCAAAATAGTAGTTCTCATCATCGTAGTAGCCAACAAAACCGGGATCGTACATCGGCAGCGCATCCGCGTTTCTGCGAACCAGCGTGACCAGCTTCGCATCGATTAGCGTCATCATCTTGCTGATAAAGACGTGCGTCGGCTGATCGCGCACTGTTAAATGCTGTTGTTCTCGGCCGACCGAGAGGAACGCGTCTTCAAACCGCTGCAGCAGAATCTGCGCCTCCTCGTGGCTGAACGCCCCTGACGTTTCCAAAAAGCCGCAAAGGAACCGCACACCAAATTCCAGACTGACCAGATCGTCAATCAATCGGTCACGCAGTTTGATGCCGCGATGCTTCGCCTTCTCCACCAAATCTTTGCGATATTCAGTGCTCAGTTTGCGCAACGCTTTGACGAACACGGCTTCACCTTTACACAGACAGTTCGCTTTGAGATATTCTGTGAACTGATACATGACCGAAGACAGAGCACCCTCCGCGGCAAGCGTCTGGTACTTTGTCAGCGCATCGTTGTTCACGTCGCCGTGGCGTAACCGTAGCGGCAGCAAACGGGCTGTGCCGCTTTCACCGACATCCGGCAGCTGCTCCGCCGTGACAATCAGATTGCAGCGTGTGAGCAAGTCGGGCCGGGGCTTGCAGTCCTGTCCCAGCCTCCCGCGTGGGGCCCGGTTGCCGACCATGCGGCAGATGGACTGCATCATGGCGTCGGTCTTATCCTTTTCCCGGTGTTTGCTCGGGTGCAGGTCGTCCACCACGGTCAGCGTATCATTCAGACAGCACATGGAGCTTTCCATACTGTTCACCGTGTCGCGGAAGGACATGGGCAGCGTGGTCAGCGAAAACGAACCGAAGAACGACAGCACCAGCGCAGCCAGCGTGCTCTTTTTGGAGCCGGTCTTGCCGAGCAGCATCAAAATCGTTTTCGGCTCACATCCGGCCTGTTTCAAAAACCGGTTCAGCACCGACGAGAACGCATAGGCAACCAGCGGGTACATTACATTCGATGGGGCGACGGTATCCAGCAGTTCGGGTACCAGCCGGAGGAAGGACTTGTCGTCCTTCCGGCAGAGGCCGTAGCCCTGCAGACGGTTTTCCAGCTCCACGGTATGCTCCGGGTCGCCGGGTGAGAGATAGACCCACTTGCCGATTAGTTCCCGCCAACCTGTCGTGACGTAATGACGTTTGCGCTCTGCCCGGTCAGCGGTCTCCTGCAGCACATAGCGCAAACGGCGCGCAGCGTTAAAGTCGGGTGCGATGTTGCAGATCATGCCCCAGTTCTGGCGCACCCACTCCATGCGGTCAAAGTCCTTTTCGGCGATCGTGACACGCGGCAGCAGGCAGCCGTTTTTGTCGATGCCCTCGATCTCATAGGCGCGGTCGGTTTTGCCCCCACTGTCCAAAATGATCTCAGACACTACATAGGGAATGAAGTTGCAAAGCAACACATCCGTCGGTTCGCCCTTGCCTGGCTTCAAGAAATACAAAGCGTTGTCTTTGATCTTGTAGCCTTCGGGCAGCAATGATTCAAGGTTTTCCGTAAAATTCACCTCCCTTCTGACATTGAAACAGTATGGATGGTAACGCTGTCCCTGCGTATTGTTCTCACCTCCTTCAGGCATGAAAAAAGCGCCTTTTCGTTTGGAAAAGACGCCGGATGAGGGTCGGAAGACACGAATTTTTGCAAAGTACGCTTTTTGGTACAGTAAAACACCGTTCGAAAAGGTTTTTGCTTGCAATTCTTTTTGGAATGGTA
>JAFYDS010000148.1 GCA_017544665.1 Clostridia bacterium
GAACATCTCCAGCGCCTTGACCGTGACCGCGTAGCAGTCGGCAAGACCCTGTTCGTTCATGTTGTCATAGGTGTCGCGGCGGGTGTGGTAGTAGTTCTCGAGCTTGTGGTTCAGACCGGTGATACCGGTCGCGCGCATGCCCGCTTTGGCAAACGCGGCATCGTCGGTCGCTCCGCCCAGCGGGGGAACCATGCCCTTCTTGCAGAAGATCTGGAGGTCTTCCGCCGCTTCGAAGAACAAATCGCCGACGTCCTTGTCGGTCTTGACCGTGCCGTTCAGGTTGCGGTAGTTGACCATCAGCTGCTGCGGGTCGTGGATCGTATCATAGGAGATGATGAACGTCGGAACGTCGTTGTAGTCGTTCTTGTGCGCGTCCGCCCAGGCGTAGGCGCCGCGCAGACCCGCTTCCTCGGAACCGGTGATGATGACGCCGACCTCGGTGTTTTCCAGCGTGATGCCCTCGTCCTGCATCATCTTGAGCAGCGTGATGCCCATATAGCAGCCGGAAAGGTTGTCGTTCGCGCCGTCCACAATGCGCTTTTTACTCCAAAGGAAATACAGACCGATCCAGAACGGGACGAAGAGCAGACCCCAGAGCGCCCACTTGGTCAGCGGTGAACCGGTCGCCGCCTGTACGATGGAAAGCGCAAGATAAAAGAACGCGCCCGCGAAGCCGATGATCGCGTGGCTTTCAAAGCCGACGCCGCCGAGCAGATAGTTGACGGGCCATTCCCACGCGGCGTCCACGTGACCGTTGAAGAAGATGCGGCGCTTCGTTTCGCCGGTGCACTTCTTGATCGCGGTGACGTTGTGGCCGGTCTTTTCGGGGAAGAGCTTATCGACGAATTTGAAATACAGACCGAACTGCAGCACGGCAGTCAGCAGGCCGAACACGATCAGGATAATGGAGAGCCACGGCAGTTTCAGGAAGAAAGTGACCACCGCGATCAGCATGCAGGTGAGGGTGATATACAGCCAGCCGTAGAAAGAACCCGGGTTCTCTTTGAACGATTCGATCTTGACGTCTTCGCAGCCGCAGTCGTTCTTCAAAACGTCCGCCATGTATTCGCACGTGACCTTTTCGCCTTCGGAACCGGGGTCGCGCTTCGGCAGCGTTTTGATGATCTTGGTGATCTCGTCCATCATGTATTTGGCGCCGAGACCTTTTTTGTCGATGAGGGTTTGCAGTTTGCTCATAACGGTTTCTCCTTTGGTATGAATTTGTTCAAAACATGAATACATTGTAACAATTCAGCGCGCAAAAGTCAAGTGATTGACGCATAGTAATCGTTTCGTTTTTCGATTTTTATCAAGCGTTTCTTGACACCGCCCAAATTGCGCGTATAATGGAATCAGAACCGTACGGGAAAGGGGAGAGCGCCATGGTAGGCATCATCGACGTCGGCGGAGGACTGCGCGATATTTACGGCGCGGGCGTGTTTGACCGGCTGCTGGACGACGGTGTGAAGTTCGACTACTGTCTCGGCGTGTCCGCGGGCAGCGCGAATATCGCGTCGTTCCTCGCGAAACAGCGCGGACGCAACCGCCGCTTTTATCTCGATTACTCCAGACGCAAGGAATACATGAGCCCGTCGAATCTTTATAAGATCGGCGCGTTCCTCAACCTGCACTATATCTACGGCACGCTGTCGAATCAGGGCGGCGAGGACCCGCTCGATTTTAAGACGCTGATGGAAAACGACAGCGAGCTCTGCGTCGTCGCGACCAACGCGAAAACCGGCAGGATCGAATACTTCGGCAAAGACGACCTCGCGCAGGACGACTACCGCGTGTTCATGGCGTCGTCCGCGATCCCGCTCATTACGCGGACCGAAACCGTCGGCTCTGCTGTCTGCGCCGACGGCGGGGTGGGCGACCCGATCCCGATCGCGAAGGCGTTCTTCGACGGCTGCGACAAGGTCGTGCTCGTGCTGACGATGCCCGACGGTCCGATGCAGCGAAAGCGGCGCGATCTGCTCGGCGCGGTGCTGCTGCGCCTTGTCCGCCCGAATCTGTCGAATCTCCTGCTCGAGCGGCACCGGATCTACAACCGCCAGCTCGCGCTCGCCCACAGCTACGAAAGCGACGGAAAATGCCTCATCATTTCGCCCGACGACGTCTGCGGGATCAAGACGCTGACCAACGACACGGCGAACCTCGAGCGCCTGTATGAGAAAGGCTACGCCGACGCGGCGAAGATCAAAGCCTTTGTTGAGGCGAAATAGTCAAAAAAATGTTCACTTTTTTGTGCAAAAAGACTTTACAATTCGATTTCGCTGTGGTATAATCTTCAAGCATTCTGCCGATTTCTCAGTATACGGACCAAGTTCGGGCGTCAAAATGTTACGTAAGAACACTTCACCAACCGCATACCGGGGGTCAGGCAAATGAAATATTTTTATGCGGTGAAACAGCCATGATCACAAAAGAAGAAAAAACCGCAATCATCAAAGAGTATGCGAC
>JAFYDS010000149.1 GCA_017544665.1 Clostridia bacterium
GCTGCGCCATCATCGCCTCGCTGCATCCGCCACCGGCGGCGCTTCGGCGATGATGCCCGGCACGCTGCGCGTGCCTCGGGTACGTCTGTTCATATGAAGAAAAACCTCACCACAAACGTGGTGAGGTTTTTCTTGGCAGGGTCAGAAGGACTTGAACCCTCGGCACGCGGTTTTGGAGACCGCTGCTCTACCAACTGAGCTATACCCCTATGTACTGGTGGGCCATCAGGGACTCGAACCCGGGACCGACCGGTTATGAGCCGGTTGCTCTAACCAACTGAGCTAATGGCCCATGTCGTGACGACTAAATGAGTATAACAAACTCTAAACAAAAAGTCAAGCGTTTTTGAAAAGTTTCGACAGGAAAAATACCGGCGACACAACGCCCCTGCTAAGGGCGTCTGCTTTTGTAATGATATATCGCTGTGCGATATGACATACGGCTTCGCCATATATCATACAGCCGCTTCGCGTCTGTATGATATACGAACCGTTCCGCGTAGAACGGTTCATATTGCAAAAAGCAGCCTTTCGGCTGCTTTTTGCATGGTACAAGCAGGGGGACTCGAACCCTCGACCTCTGCGATGTGAACGCAGCGCTCTAACCAACTGAGCTATGCTTGCTTGTTGCGATTTCGAGAGGTATTATAACATAGTGTTCCGAAAAAAGCAAGCAGTTTTTGAAAAAAGTGAAAAAAGTTCTATTGAGCGTACAAAGGGAGCGACACGCGCCCCTTTTGCATAGAATCGAGGTTTGTTATTTCCCGTACGACAGCGTCTGCACCAGTTCATACGCCTGTTTAATGACCGTTTTCAGGCTGCCGACCTTGTCGCAGTCGCCGACGAAGTACACCGCGGCGCCTTTGGCTGTCTTCTGCGCTTTCTTCCCATTCGCGGGCGCGAAGCGTTTGTCCGGCGTGTAGCCGACCGAAAGGATCACAGTATCTGCCTGCAGCGTCTTCTCTCCGTCCGGCGTGCGGATCACGGCGCCGTCCTCAGTAATCGCTTCGATCACGGAATTGAGATAAGCAGGGACATTGTGATAGCGCAGCAGCTCGCGCAGCATCGTCGAGTTCGCCATGCAAATCCCGCGCGCGCCGACGAGATAGTCCGTCATCTCCACGATAGACGGGTGCTTGCCCTGCAGCGCCAGTTCGTAGGCGATCTCGCAGCCGGTCAGGCCGCCGCCGACGATCACCACATTGTCGCCGACGTTCTCCTGTCCATTCAAAAAATCGGTCGCCGTCACCGCGCGTTCCGCACCCGGGATGCGCAGTGTTCTTGCTTTTGCGCCGACCGCAGCAACCACGACGTCCGCGTCGAGCGCGTCTAAGTCCGTAATCTCGGTGTTCATGTGAATGACGGTATCGGTCGCTTTGAGCTGACGCTCGTACCACGCGAGCAGCTCTTTGTCCTTCTCTTTGAACAACATCGCCGCGGCCGCGACGAACACGCCGCCGAGGCGGTCTGTCTTTTCATACAAATCGACCTTGTGCCCGCGCAAAGACGCCTGGATCGCGACCTCCATGCCGCCGATCCCACCGCCGATCACAGCGATCTTCTTCGGGTGTGCGGCAGGCGCTTTGGAATACTTTTCCTCGTTGTTGGTCCACGGATTCAGCACGCAGCGACCCATTTCGACGTGCAGCGGGTCGATGTCCGTCCCCTGCCCGTTCATTCCGTTGAACGGCAGGCAGGCGCCGTGGCAGGAGATACACGGCCGGATGTCCTCCATCCGGTCTTCTTTGATTTTTGTGATGAACGCAGGGTCGCAAAGCAGCTGACGGCCGACGCCCATCGCGTCGATCTTACCGGCGGCGATCGAGGCTGCCGCCGCGTCAGGCTGCATCCGACCCGCACAGACGACCGGCTTTGAAGTGAACTGCTTGATATGCTCTACATAGGAGAGGTTCAGGTTCAGCGGCGCATACACCGGCGGGTGCGCCCAGTACCACGCGTCGTAGGTGCCGTTGTCGCAGTTGAACAGATCGTAGCCGGCTTCTTCAAGAATACGGATCGCCTGCTCCGATTCCGCAAGGCTTCGACCGACCTCCTCAAAGGTTTCGCCCGGGACCGCGCCGGCATTGAAGCCGCGGGTCATCGAGCAGACCGAATAGCGCAGGGAAACGGGGAAATCTTCGCCGCAGACCTTTTTGATCTCGCGGACGACCTCGCACGCGAAGCGCAGCCGGTTTTCGAGGCTGCCGCCGTACCTGTCGGTGCGGTGGTTGGTATAGGGCATTGCGAACTGGTCGAGGAGATAGCCCTCGTGCACGGCGTGGATCTCGACGCCGTCGACGCCGGCTTCTTTGCAAAGCTTTGCCGTCTGGCCGAAAGCATAGACGAAGGTATGGATCATCTCTTCCGTGACGTAATCCATTTTGACGTCGGGCGCCCAGACGTTGGGCTCCTCCGAGTCCGGCGCGGCCCACCACCATTTGGACATTACGACCTTGGACGACAGCGTTTTCAGTATGCCGGGTCTCACAAACGGTTTGAGCAGTGTCGGCAGAATCATCGACCGGCCTGCGCCCGCACTGAGCTGAAAGAAGATTTTTGCGCCGCTGTCGTGGATCTGCTTGATAATCGGCTTGACCGGCTCGAACACGGCCGGATGCTTGTAGATCCACTTTTCGCCGACGATGCTGATCAGCGGGATCAGGCCCGGGATAAACAGACCGATATTATTGTCCCAACGATCGCGGTAGAAGGCTTCGATGCCTTTGACAAAACCGCGCTTCGCCTCCCACTGGATCATATTCGTGCCTTCCATCGGCAGCATCACGACGCGGTTCTTAATTTCAACATTTCCGACCTTCCACGGTTGGAACAGAGGTTCGTATTTTGGGTTCATGTGGTACCTCCTTCAAAGATGAGGAATAAAGAGCTTACTGTTCGAGGACAAACGCTGCTATATCTGCGATCACATTATCGCCGATATGGCGCTCGACGCCGTACTCCTTTGTCGCTTTCATAATACTGTCGGTGATTGCCTCAACAAAGAGATGGTTCAGCCCGGGATAAAGGCGGAACACGGTATTCTCACGTCCGGCAAGCTGCTCCTGAAAGAGTTTGAAATCGTCGTCCGCAAGCACCTGCGTGTCTTTCTCCGCCTGCATGATCAAAACCGGTTTCCGGCTTTCGAGCAGATAGTCCGTCGCCGATTTTTGACCCATTTCTTTGAAATAGTACAGCGAGAGACTGCCGGCAAATCTCTTTTGCTTTGCTTCTTCATCGCTCATCTGATACAGTCCGTCGAACTTCTTGACGTAGATCTTGTTTTCGAGCTTCGCGATCAGACCGAGCAACGACTTATTATCAAAACGGTTCAGCTGGTTAACTATAACCTCTTCAAGCCGGTACGGCGTTCCCGCCATCATCACAAGTCCGCGCACGTCAGCTCCCTCCGCGTCGATGCGCGGCGCGAGCATGGCGCCCATGCTGTGCCCGAGCAGGAAGATCCGGTCCTTGTCGATGCGAGGATCCGCTTTCAGCAGCGTGACGGCAAGCAGTGCGTCGTCGATAGTCTCCTCTTTGACGGTGGGGAGCGTTTTCGCAAGCTGGCGCTTATAGACAAAGGTACGCTTGTCGTAGCGCAGGGAAGCTACGCCGCGCTTTGCGAGCCCCTCCGCGAGATCCTTGAACGGGGTCAGCTTCATGATCTTTTCGTCCATATTGCTCGGGCCGGAACCGTGTACCATCACGACCGCGGGTACAGGACCTGCACAATCATCCGGCAGCGTCAGCAAGCCGTTCAGCGGGTACGCCGTCCCCGCCCCAACTGTGATCTTTTCGCTTATCACTCAATATTCCCCTTTCGTCATTTTCGTTCAACCGTACGCCAAAGACGTATATCATCGCACGCTGTGCGATATCATTGCAAAAGGACTTGCAAATGCAAGTCCTTTTGCATGGCCCGCCCGGAGGGATTCGAACCCCCGATCTTCAGAATCGGAATCTGCTGCGTTATCCAACTGCGCCACGAGCGGGTGTATGGGCGGCATTTTGCCGCCTTTTGTTATTTGCTGATCGCGCGTTCCAACCAGATGCGGCCGATATCCATCGCGGCATAGAGGCCCTTTTTCTCGGTCTTCTGGACGATGGCGTCATGGGGACGCACGTTCGGGTCGGTGTTGATCAGCTGCACCGAAACCTTGTCGGCAACGGCGACGCCCTGCACGTCCGTCGTGGTGAGGATCTGCAGCATCAACACATGGGAATCGCTCATGTTGCCGTAATAAAGCGTGTTGCCTTTGCGGACAAGCGGGCGGTCCTTATACATCAAAAACTCATTTTCTTTCTTTGCTGCCATAGTCGTCTCCTTCTCAGCCGAGCAGATAGTTGCGCACCATCTCCTGCAGCAGTTCGTCGCGGTCGATGCGGCGGATCAGGCTGCGGGCATTGTTGTGCGTCGTGATATACGTCGGGTCTTCCGAAAGCAGATAGCCGACGATCTGATTGATGGGATTGTAGCCCTTTTCGCGCAGCGCGGCATAGACGGCGTTCATCACCTGCCGCATCTCGTCGGGCGAATCCTGATTGAGCGTAAACTGTCTTGTTTTATCCATGGGTCGAACCTCCGATCCAAACAATCTAAGATTTTACGTTGTTGTTTATTATACAACATTATCCAAAAGAAAACAATGGGTAAATGAAAAATATTGAAAATAATTCACGCGGTATGCAGACGCGGCGGCCGTCAGGCAACGTCCGCCGTCGAACGGAAGGCGTAATTGTCGTAGGTCCAGGCGCTCTCATAGTTTTCGTCGTAATCAAAGACCCACTTGCCGTCTTCGACGCTCAGGCAATAGGACTTCTTGCTGTTGAGATACAACCCGCCCTTGAGCGCGAGGTATTCTTCGAGACACAGCCCGGAATCGCGGATCTCCTGCGCCCAATCAACGCCGACATAGCGCCAGTGCCACGGTTCGGGAATGATGCCGGTGATCGGCTTTTTTTCAGCGGTGTAACGCAGAATGAAACCGTATTCATGCGCGTGCTGCAGCAGCCAGCGGTATTCCTTCGTCTGCGCGAACCACTGTCCCGTGCCCTTGACATCGATGGCGAAGCCGAGCTGATGCTCGCTCGTCCCAGGATACAGGATCTGCTCTGCGGTCTCGCGCTGCGCCCGCTCCATCGAATAGCCGACTTTGCGGTATTCGGAAACGCTGTTCTGGAAGAGGAAGTTCTGGTGGTCATAGGAGCGGTAGGTGGAGTACGGCGTCAGATAGCACCCGTCCTGCGCGGCGGCGCGGTACATCGCTTCATAATACGGCGTGACGCGCTCGTCAAGCACATAGCCTGTCGTCAGGATCTGGCTCGTTTTAGGGGCGTAGCCCTTCGGCAGTTCGCGCTTCTTATTGACGAGCGTCAGGTTCCAGTCCGCGCTGTAGGGATCGACGATGATCCGTCCGGTCGATTTGTTGCGGCGCTGCTTTTGCTGCGGCGTGCCGGACCAACTGAAGACGTTCTTTTCCTGGTTGAAGTCAGGACGGCGCAGCAGGGCGTCAAACGTGACGTAGGCTCCGCCCTGGCGGACGTTTTTCAGCGTTGTTTCACTGAGCACATAGTAGGTCGCGTCGGGCGCTACTCCCTCCAGCAGATACAGACCGCCGTTATAATCGCAGTAATAGCTGTCAACAAACGAATCGACAAGGTCGCGCGAGAAGAATCGGCGCAGGTAGCGTTTGAGCTTCGCCGTGCTGTGGATCGAGCCGCGGTTGACCTCGCGGAACGTACCGGTAACCAGCCCTTCGTCGGTCTCCGTTGTACGAACGATGGCTCTTCCGTTTTTGCAGCGGACCATCGCGGTATCCATCCATTGATGCGCCGCCGTCAGCGCAGTGCTCAGCTGCTTTTTGAGGAACGACTGCGTCAATGCTGTCGCGCCGACCGCCTTCTGATAAGGCGTATAGGCATAGCCGTCGTCGGTTTTGGTAAAACCGCGCAGTTTATAGTAGTAGATCGTGTTGGCGGAAAGACCGGTATCGCGGTAAGACGTCTTGCCGCGCACGGACGCTATTCTTTGATAGCTGCCCTTTTTCCCTGTCTCGCTGCGGTAGATCTGGACGCCGTCACCGCGAAAGAATGTGGACCACGAGAGCAGTATCTGCGTCTTTTTTCCTTCGTTGGAGACCGTCACGGGCGATTCGCCGTCCGCCAGCGCGACCGCCCCGGCAGAAAACGGGCAGACCGAAACAACGCCCAGCAAGAGCGCGACCGTGAGCAGCAGAATCGTGATTCGTTTCATAGGTTCCTCCGTGATCCGTTTTTTATCATTATACCAAATCTGTGCCAGAATGCAAGACCTTCGGGCGGAAAAGAATTTGAGAAAAAAGCAGTAAAACGCTTGACAACAGAGCGCCGTTTCGCTATAATAATCAAAGTCACAAACACCTTTGCGGGTGTAGTTCAATGGCAGAACCCCAGCCTTCCAAGCTGGTCGTGTGGGTTCGATTCCCATCACCCGCTCCAACAGCAGTATGCGGTTTTAGCTCAGCCGGATAGAGCAACTGCCTTCTAAGCAGTAGGCCGGGGGTTCGAGTCCCTCAAACCGCGCCAAATATATGGTGGGTATAGCTCAGTTGGTTAGAGCGCCAGGTTGTGGCCCTGGAGGCCATCGGTTCGAATCCGATTATCCAC
>JAFYDS010000150.1 GCA_017544665.1 Clostridia bacterium
AAAAACCGAAGAAATCAATTGGGAGGGTGCGCTGGAAGAGAATCTCAAGGCAATGAGCTCTGACCAGGAAGTAACTGGCGTTGTTGTAGGTATTGCACCGAATGAAATACAGGTAGATATCGGCAGAAAATATGCTGGCTTCGTTCCCGTCGAGGAATACAGCAACGATCCGGCTGCCGACCCGCAAAAAGAGCTGAAGATCGGGGACGAGATCAAGCTCATCATCATGAAGACCAACGATTCCGAAGGCACGATGGTGCTCTCCAAGCGCCGCTATGACGCGAAGGCCGCCTGGGATCAGGTCATCGAAGCGAAAGACAACGAAGAAGTGCTCGAAGGCGTGATCGCCGACGCGGTCAAGGGCGGCGTGCTCGTCTATACCAAGGGCGTCCGCGTGTTCATTCCCGGCTCGCTGACCGGTCTGCCGCGCGAAGCTGAACTGAGCGAGCTTGTCAAGAAGACCGTGAAGTTCCGCATCATCGATGTTGACAAGGCGAAGAAGCGTGCGGTCGGTTCCATCCGTTCCGTCCTGCGCGAAGAAAAGAAAGCCGCGACCGAAGCCTTCTGGAACGAGATCGAAGAAGGCAAGGAATACACCGGCACTGTGAAATCGCTCACCTCCTACGGCGCGTTTGTGGACCTCGGCGGCGTAGACGGCATGATCCATATTTCCGAGCTGTCCTGGAAGCGCATCAAGCATCCGAGCGAAGTGGTCAAAGAGGGCGACGTCGTCAACGTCTATGTCAAGGCGCTCGACAAAGAGAACAAGCGCATCTCCCTTGGCTACAAGAGAGTCGAAGACAATCCGTGGGAAATCCTCAAGCGCGACTACCCGGTGGGTACCGTTTGCGAAGCGACCGTGGTCGGCTTGACCTCGTTCGGCGCGTTCGCCAACGTGATCGACGGCATCGACGGCTTGATCCATATTTCCCAGATCGCAGACCGCCGCATCGCGTCCCCGGCCGAAGTGCTGCATGTGGGCGACGTTGTCACCGTGAAGATCACCGACATCGACTTCGAAAAGAAGCGCGTGAGCCTTTCCATCCGTGCGCTGCTTGAGCCGACCAACGGTATCGACTTCAGCGACGAAGCCGACGCGGAAGACGAGCAGGATATCGCCGACGCGGAAGAAGCGGTTGCGGAAGCGATTGTTGACGCCGCCGAAGCTGCACCCGCAGAGCCGGCAGAAGAAGCTGCCGCCGCCATCGCGGACGCCGAAGTGGTGGAAGAAGCCGAAGAAGCGGTTGCAGAAGCCATCGTAGAAGCCGCGGAAGCCGCTCCGGCAGAACCGGCAGAAGAAGCTGCCGCCGCTATCGCGGACGCCGAAGTGATCGAAGAGGCTGAAGAAGCAGTCGCCGAAGCGATCGTGGAAGAAGCCGAAGCTGCTCCCGCCGAAGCCGCGGAAGAAGCCGCCGAAGTGCTTGAAGCTGCCGCGGAAGCAGTCGAAGAAGCTGCTCCTGCTGACGCAGAATAATCTCAAAGGCAAAAGCCGCCCCACGTGGGCGGCTTTTTTCATCCACCTCATCCGCCGTCGCGTTCTTATGTTGTCGTCAAGCCAGTGGTTATGTGGCGCGACGGCACCTTCCCCGCCGGCGGGGAAGGCAAGACAGCGACCCGTAGTGGTCGGCTATCAGCCGACTGGGGCGCAAACGACACGGTGATGGCTTTAGCCGCCTGATCGGCGACTACATAATCTTGAGGCAATTATTTGTTTGCTGCAAATGCGTAGCACCTTGCCCTCCCCGCTGGCGGGGAGGGTGTCACGCGCCCACACATTTACCGGTAAAGCTGACGCTTAAATGCGCGTGACGGGTGAGGTGGTTCCACCTTTTTTCCTCAACCACTTGCTTTTTCCCGCAAAATATGATACATTTTGATTGCAGAACAACATCATTTGAAATAGGAGGACTACACATGAAAACGATGAAACGCGCGCTTGCCGTGCTGCTGGCGGCGGTGCTGCTTTGCGTCGGTGTGCCGCTGGCGGTTGCAGAGGATGAATCGACCTATCAGGTCGGTGATTTGATACAATTTGGTACCTATCCGCAAACGCGAGTTGAAGCGACAAATGAACTTAGGAATGCTGCAAACTCTGGGTCGTGGAGAAGCTACAATTATCCAATAGCTAGCAAAAATGGAACGTGTACCAGTGATTATATGAAGTATGTAGATTTCTTTTCTGATGGGGTAAAGTATCGTGCAGTCAGATTTGAAGACTATCGTCCTAGATATAATTATTATCATGGTAACTCTACGGACTCTTTGAAGGCTTATCAAAACAGCAACGGGTATTATACTTATACTACTTATTTTTTTCGGTATGAGCCATTAACTTGGCGCGTGTTGGATCCGGTATCAGGACTTGTTATGTCTGAGTTTATAATAGATTCACAACCATTTCAAAACAGTGTTTATGATAATGGTAGTTATAATAATGGTAAATGGTATAAGGACTTTTCCTGCTCGAGTTTTGCAAATGATTATAGCGAATCCTATATTCGAAGTTGGTTAAATAACTTTTTTTATGAAACAGCTTTTTCAAATTCACAAAAAACAAATATTCAAATGACAAAGCTTGACTATGAAATGGTCAATGGAAATACAGTTTCTTTTGACGATAATGTTTTCTTGCTGTCTTTTGAAGAAGCCCTAAACTTTGATTATGGCTTTGATTCGATAGCAACTGCAAAAGATATAAAAAGAATTGCATATGGAACAGAATATGCAGACTGTCAGGGCCTCTTCAAAGATACAGAACATAATAATAGCTGTTATTGGATGCTAAGATCTTCTGCAGATTATTCAAGTTATAAGGGGTGGTTTAACTGGGTGGTTGGCACACAAGGCAGTGTTGATAATGCAAACAAGCTTGGAAGTGTGCAAGTGTATTATAATGGGAACGGCGTTCGACCTGCTTGCAAATTGAAGCAGCTTAAAAACAACATTGCTATTAATTATCAATTACTTTCTGAAAAAGCAGTTCAGCTTGGAGATCAAATAATGTTTGGAACCTATCCACAAAGCAAGGTTACAGATGATGCAATGATTGCTGCATTAGATTCTGTTGATAAAACCTGGACGGCTTATAATTATTTTAGAGGAAAGAACGAAACAGGAATAGCACAGCAAAGCGAATATATGTATTTTTGCGACTTCTTTATGAATGGCGAAAAATACAGGGCTGTTAGATTCAATGGTTTTAGGCCTCAATTTACATCAAATACTTCTAATTCAACCGTATCACAAAATGGATATAGCATGAATACAGTTTATTATTTTCTGTATGAACCATTGATTTGGCGCGTATTAGATCCTTCAGCAGGACTGATAATGTGTGAGAGTGTTATTGATTCTCAATCTTTTCAGAATACATATTTGTGGGAAAACGAACAAGCTGTTCAGCGACCAGGTTCAAAAATCATTGGGTCAGATTATTCTTTGTCTTCAATCAGAGACTGGTTAAACTATGATTTCTTTGAAACAGCTTTTTCTCCACAACAAAAGGATAATGTAGCATTATCTATTGTTAAGAATAGATCACCTCTTTCTTCTTCGCTTTTGTTTAGCGATTCGAAGGATATGGTGTTTCTACTATCATGCTCAGATTTCGCCAATATCGACTATGGGTTTTCGACTTCTAAGACTGATGAAACACGTATTGCCCAAGGAACGGATTATGCGAAATGTCAAGGACTTAATAAAAGCTATAATAAATGTATGTATTGGACAAGAACGGCTATAGGTTACAGCTATACCTATGCCGTTTATGGAAATGGATTGGTTGACGATTGTGGAACCTACATTCATGACACTAGTCTTGGTGTTCGACCCGTATGCAGGTTGATTGAAGTTAACTCTGATTTAACCCAATCAACGACGCTTTTTTCTACATATTGTCAACATATCAACCAAAATACTTTTGAAGCGGTTAAAGCGACTTGTACGGAACCGGGTCATAATACATATAAATATTGCAACGATTGTGGATCTGTTATTACAGGATCAATGAAGACTATTCCGGCATTAGGGCATAATTACGAAGAATGGAATACAGTTGTAGAAGAAACGTGTACTGAGGCTGGCGAAAAGACACGGCAATGTATACAATGCGGAATTGTGGAAGAGCAGTCTGTTGACCCTCTTGGACACGATTTTTCCATTGTTTCGGTGTCGCCGGCATCTTGTAAAGAACAAGGCTTTACTACATATACATGCAGTAGGTGCAATGAGAGCTATGTGGATGATTTCGTCTCACCCCTTGGCCACGCCGAAAAAACTTATTCTCAAGACTCCACCTGCGCCGAAAACGGTTTCACGATCACCATCTGCACCCGCTGCGGCGAAACACTCAGCAAAGAGATCCTCCCACGTCTCGACCACAACTGGACAAGCGAAGTGACGCAGAACCCCACCTGCACCGCGCTGGGCGTGAAGACCTTCACCTGCAGCGGCTGCGGCGCAACCTACACTGAGCCGGTGGATCTGCTCGCGCATGACTGGGACGACGGCGTTGTGACAAAAGAACCGTCCTGCACCGAAGCGGGCGAAATGACCTACACCTGCGCGACCGGCGGCGAAACGAGGACCGAACCGATCGACAAGCTCGACCATAAGATCGTCCTTGTGCCGGGCAAGGCGGCAACCTGCGAAGAACCCGGTCTGACCGACGGCTGGCAGTGTGAAACCTGCCAAAAGTGGTTCGCCGAACAGCAGCCGATTGAGCCCACCGGCCACGACATGCAGATTCAGTCCTATGTCGCGCCCACCTGCGAGGAGGGCGGCTATGCGCCGTTTGTCTGCTCACGCTGCGGCTATACGGAAAAAACCGATCCGGAGCCGGCCCTCGGCCACGACTACCAGCCCACCTACGAATGGTCCGCCGACAACAGCACCGTGACGGCTTCTCTGGTCTGCACCCGCTGTGACGACGTTCAGGCGAAGGAGACCGTCGGCACAGTCTGCAAGACGGTCGAAGCGACCTGCATGAACCCGGGGCTGCTGACCTACACCTCCGAGGGCTTCGCCAATAAAGCGTTCTATGTTCAGACGAAGACCATCGAGATCGCGCAAAAGCCCCACATGACGACGCAGATCCGTGAGGTGTCTCCCACTTGCGACAGAGAAGGCGTCGGCTCCTACTGGACCTGCGGCACCTGCGACGGCATCTTTGAAGATGAAGCGGCGACCAGACCGCTTGAGGAACCGCCCGTGCTGCCGAAGCTTCCGCACACGCCCGGTGAACCCGTGACCGAAAACGAAACGGCCGCCACCTGCACAGCAGAGGGCAGTTATGACACCGTCGTCTATTGCTTCGCCTGCGGACAGGAGCTCAGCCGCGAGACGACCGAAACGCCCGTTCTCGACCACGCCGACGCGGACAACGACGGCCACTGCGACGCCTGCGGCGAACAGATGCAGGGCGGAGATCACTGCAAGGTCTGCGGGAAGATCCACAACGGCGGCTTCTTTGACAAGCTGACCGGCTTCTTCCATAAAATCATCGGTATTTTCAAGCGATAACAAAAAGCGCCCTGCGGGGCGCTTTTTTTGCTGTCGACTGTCGACTTATTCAACAATATACACTTTGACGCCATGCGGCGCGCAGACGGCGCTGAGCTTGCCGTCGCTTTCGGTTGTCACGCCGTCCCAGACGTCGCGGACGGTGTACCGCATCTTTTGCGGCAGATTGACGAAGCCCTCGTTCGCGAGCTTGGCGCAGTCGAGCGCGGTGGTCGTTTCGCGGCCCGTCTTGTTGAAGACGCAGACCGCTATCCGCGCGTCCGAAAGCGGCTTCAGGAGCACGTCGACAAGTCCCGCCTTCACACGGCGGCAGGGGACGCCGAGCGCGTCCTGATTGATCGCGATCATGTCCTTGTTCGTGAGGATCTGCCAGACCTTGTTTTGCGTGTCGACCGTGCCGTCGTCCTTGACAAAGGCGCGGACGTCGTTGCCGAGGATCAGCGGCGCATTCATCATGCACCACAGAGAGAAGTGGCTGCGGTTTTCCTCGTGCGTCAGCTTGCCGTTGCCGACCTCGAGCATATCCGGGTCGTTCCAGCCGCCCTTGCAGGCGTGCTTCCAAAGCCGGACGGTGAACTCATACAGCGCGAGAATCGACGCCCAGACCGGCTTGATGTCGCCCGTCGTGCGCCAGAGGTTGCCCGCCTCTGCTCCCCACTGCCACGGGCGGTTGAAGCCCCATTCGCAGATCGAATAGACGATCGGCTTTTCGGGAACGCCGTTCCGGATCGCGAATTCTTTGGTGGCGCGCTTGAGCTCGCGCCCCATCAGCTTGTATTGTACCGCCGCGCTGTCAAAGCGCGAACCGACAGGGTTGTCGAAGACGAGCGTGTTGACGCCGTCCTGCAGCCGGATCGTGGTCTGGACGCGCCGTTCGCCGTGCAGCGGCATACGCCCCTTCGCGCAGTAAACGTGATATTCCTCTTTGCCGTTGACCGTGACGCGCACGAAGCGCTCGGCGTCGTCCGCCTTGGCGACAAGGAAGGTCAGCACATAGTCTCCCCCGGTCATCGGCTCCGTACAGAGCGAAAACGATCCCGCGCGGGAATCGAGTCCCGCGATAAAGGCTTCGCCGATCGCGTCGTCCTTGACGATCCGGGCGCGCCCATTAAGTACCGCCTTGTCGATTCCGTAGGTGACGCGTTCGCCGTCTTTTGAAAGCTCGATCTCGCGGATGCGCGGCGCCTTTTCGCTGATCGGGACGTTGTGGCAAAAGTCATACTTGAAATATTCGATGCCCCAGCTTGCGAACGTGTCGGCGTCGATCGCCTCGTGCCGCAGCGAGCCGGGGTAGTCTTCACACGTCAGCTTGCCGTTGGAAGAGTAGATGCCGAGCTTGAGCCCGCGGCTGTTGACATATTCCGCCAGCGCCTTGATGCCGTTCGGGAAGGTCGCCTTGTCGCATTGCAGGCGGCCGTTTTTGTCGCGCTCCGAGCTTTGCCAGCAGTCGTCGATGTTGACATACTGGTAGCCCGCTTCTCTGAGGCCGCTCTTGTCCATCGCGTCGGCGATCTCCTTGATGAGATCTTCACTGATATGCGTCGCAAAGAGGTTCCAGCTCGACCAGCCCATCGGGGGCGTCAGCGCGACGCCGTTGTCATAGGGCTTCGTCACGCGCTGGTCGAGGTGGAATTTGTGCGCCGCCTTTTTGACGGTGCAGACGGGGCAGAACTCTTTCTTTTTCATCTTGACGCCGAGGACGGTCAGTCCGGCGGCGGCAGCGCCTGCGCCCGCGGCGACGGCGGCGGATTGCAGCAGTTTTTTCTGTTCCATAGGGTTTCTCCTTTTATGATAATGCTTCTCTTATAGGATGGAAAAATAACGCATCAGAAATACTGTGAGGAAGATCGTCAGCACCGAGCAGACCGAAGTCCAGACCACGAGCTGCGCGGCAAGCTGATCATCGCCGCCGATCTCGCTGACCATGACAGCGCTGGAGACCGCGACCGGGGAAGCGAAGATCCCGACCAGCGCGGGATACTCCACTTTCGTAAACGGCAGAATGCCGGTCTTGGAAAGCAGAACGGCGCCGCCGATTGCGAACAGAGGCGCGAACACCAGACGCATCACAACGCCGAGCGTGATCTGTTTGCGCAGCGCGTGCACCGCCGAAAAATCGAACCTTGCGCCGAGCACGACGAGCGCCAGCGGCGTGGCGGCTTTTGCCGCCGTCGTCAGCGCCGTGAAGAAGAACGGACAGTCACGCGAAAACTGAAAGACGGCTTCGCCCGCGGCGTTCTTCGGCAGCAGCATCCGCACGCCGACGGCGGCGACGCCGAGCATGACGCCGATGATCAGCGGGTTCGTGATCGTACGCAGCAGCGTCTGTCGCAGCGGCGGCTTCTGTTCATCCGCGTAATGGGACAGGCAGATCACCGCAAGGGTGTTGAACATCAGAACCGTCACCGCTGTCGCGACGGCGGTGAACGCCACGGCCTGCGTGCCGCCGAGCGCTTCCGCGAGCGGGATGCCGAGGATGGCGGAATTGGAGCGGTAGATACATTGGATGATCGGTCCCTTCTGCAGCCGGTCGGGGACGAAGAGCCGCGCGCACAGGACGCCGATCGCGTATAACGCCAGTATGGCGGCCGCGATATAGGCGACCGCGTTCCAGTTGACGTCCTGCAGAGAGTCGATCTCATAGATGTTGCAAAACAGCAAAACCGGCAAAAAGACGCGGAACACGAGCTTGTTCGCCGTTTTGAAGAACGTGTCATCCGCGAAATGCAGCTTTCGAAGCACCACGCCAAGCAGGACCAGCAGCAGAATCGGCACGACTGCGTTTACCGCATAGAGAAATACCTGCACCAACCGTCATCACCTTCTTTGTGTTGAGTATAGCATATCTCTGCGTCAAAATCAACCGGACGCTTCGTCTGCGTCGCGTACCTCGACGACCCGCAGCGTATCGCCCTCGACGGTGAAACCGATGTCGAGCGCGGCGCAGCGCAAATAGTAAACGCGTTCGGGGTCGTCCTGATAACCCGGCCGCGGGTCGAGCGACAGCGTCTGTAAAAGCGCGTCGCGGTGGGACGAGGGGATCTGTTCAAAAAGCGCAGGCGGGAAATCGACCGTGAGGACGCCGTCCGTTTTCGCAAAGCCGCTGGTCGCCTCCGGGTGGGCGTCGGCATAGGCGAGGTAGGGCTTGATGTCGAAGACCGGTGTCCCGTCCGCGAGATCGCCGCCTGAGACAAAAAGACACGGCGTGCCGCTTTTCGTTTTACCGACACCCTCGAATTTCACGCAGGACAGCCCGATCGGGTTCGGCCGGTAGGGGGAGCGCGACGCAAACACGCCGACGCGGGTGTTGCCGCCGAGCTTCGGCGGGCGGACGGTGGGCGAGTCGGATGGTCCGGCTTCGGAAAAGTGCCACAGCAGCCAGAGATGGGAATATCCCTCGATCCCGCGCAGGTAATCTGGATTCTGGAACGCGCCGTAAAACTCGATCCGTCCCTTCAGATCGGGCGCAAGCCCGCTTTGCCGCGGCAGTCCGAATTTCAGCGGAAAGTCGCAGCGGTACACGCCCACGGGGCGCAGGATAAGTTCGTCAGACATAGAAACGCCTCCGAAGTGTTCTTGCAAGCATTATAGCAGATTCCGCGACCGTTTGCAATTGACTTTTGAGAACTTTACGATTATAATAAATAAGATAGCTTCTTTTCGGAGGTGCGAAGAATGATTACGTTTAAGCTGAAAAACAAAAGCTTCCGTATCCTGCGCGACGGGACGCCCATCTTCTCTTTGACAGAGGGCGCACGGATCGCGGAGGTCGCCAATATCGACGCGGACTATACGATGAGCCGCGGCAGCTTTGTTTTGAAAGAAAAGGTCGTCGGTCGCCGTCCGCTGTTCGTGGTGGATATGGTGCTCAAAGACGACGGCGTGCTGCTGGTTATGGACGAGGGCAAGCTGAAGCTCGAAACGCAGTATGACGGCGACCGGCTGAAGGTCACGCCGATCGGGCTGGGCATGTACGACAGGCTCTGGCTGCGCGTGCCCGCCGAATGGGATGAAGCCGTCTACGGCACGGGAGAAACCTTCAGCGAATTCAACCTGCGCGGCCACAAGAGCGACGTCTGGGTCAGCGAACACATCAACGCGATGCAGATCATGCGCAAGGTGGCGCAGATCGCGCTGCACATCAAACGGGACGACAAAAAGAAGAAGTTCGAGTCCTACGCGTCCTACTACGTCCAGCCGACCTATCTTTCCTCGCGCAAATACTTCTTCCATTCCGACGCGACCGCAATCTCGCGCTTCGACTTCACAGCGCCGACCGAGCACCGGCTCCAGATCGACCCGAACGCCGCATTCTATTTCGGCTTCGGCGACACGTTTGAAAAAGTGATGACCAACCTGACCGACCTCGTCGGGCGGCAGATCCCGCTGCCCGCGTGGGTCCACGACGGCGAGATCCTCGGCGTCCAGGGCGGCACTCAGATCATGGATAAAAAGTTGCAGACCGCGCTCGAACACGACATGAAGGTCGCCGGCGTCTGGATCCAGGACTGGGAGGGCCGCCGCGTCACCGCCGTCGGCAAACAGCTTTGCTGGAACTGGGAGTGGGACAAAGAGCTCTACCCTGACCTCGACAAGCGCATCGCGTCCTACGGCGAACAGGGCGTTAAAATCCTCGGCTACTGCAACACCTTCCTCGCGGTCGAAAAGCCGCTTTACAAGATCGCGTCCGAAAAAGGCTACTGCGTCAAGGACAAGAAGGGCGACGACTATCTCGTGACGATCACGACCTTCCCCGCGGCGATGGTCGATCTGACGAACCCCGACGCCTACGAATGGATCAAGGGCGTCATCAAGGAGAACCTGATCGGTTTCGGGCTTGTCGGCTGGATGGCGGACTTCGGCGAATATCTGCCGACGGACTGCGTACTTTACAGCGGCGAGGACCCGTTTATCGTCCACAACACCTGGCCCGCCCTTTGGGCGAAGGTCAACCGCGAAGCGATCCGCGAGACCGGCAACGAAGGCAAGATCATGTTCTTCACCCGCGCCGGCTATACCGATACCTGTAAATACTCCACGATGATGTGGAATGGCGACAACCACGTTGACTTTTCGGTCGATCTCGGCTTGCCGTCCGTGATCCCGGCGATGCTGTCGCTGACCTGCTGCGGCTTCGGTCTGAGCCATTCCGATATCGGCGGCTACACGACCTTCTATAACCTCAAACGCTCCGAAGAGCTGTTCATGCGCTGGTGCGAGATGAACGCGTTTTCTCCGCTGCTGCGCGGTCACGAGGGGCTCAACCCCGACCTCAACGCGCAGTTCGACGCGAGCGAGACCGTGCTGCGCCACGGCAAGTACATGAGCGAAAACCACGCGAAGCTGAAAGACTACCTGATGGCGGCGGAACGCTATAACAGCGAGACCGGCGTCGGCGTGGTGCGTCCGCTGTTCTTCTATTACGACGAGCCGCGCGCCTACAGCGAGCTGCACGAATACCTGCTCGGCAGAGACATTCTTGTCGCGCCCGTGCTCAAACAGGGCGCCATCACGCGCGAAGTGTACCTGCCGGAGGACAAGTGGATCCACGCGCCGACGGGCAGAGCGTTCGGCGGCGGCGTCCATGCCGTGGAAGCGCCGGTCGGGCAGATCCCGGTCTTCTACCGCGCCGACGCGGACGACAGCGTGAAAGCAATGATGCAGTCGCTCGTGTTCCCGACGGAGGCTGACCTTCATGCTTGAACGACTGAATCAGGTGAATGACGTCCCGGTCGTCTCTGTATTTGACGACCGCTTCCGGACCTACGGCAAGGTGCTGACCGGCTTCGACTTCGCGCCTCTGTGCCGTTATCTCGAGACGGAAACGCCGATTCCCGAAACGGGGAATATCTACGTTGCGTCCGATCCGGCGCTGGAAGCGATTTCCGTCTGCAAAGAGATCGAGACGACCGTTTACGGCAACATGCCGATCCAGGTCGGCTACTGCAACGGCAGAAACACGACCTACAACGGTTTCGAATACCACAAGGGATCCGAGATCAACGTCGCCGCGACCGATTTGATGCTCGTCCTCGGCCACACGTGGCAAATCAAGGACAACTGCTTTTCTGTCGGCGGCGAGACCGTGTTCTTCGTCCCGCAGGGGACGGCGATCGAGCTGTATTCGACAACGCTGCATTTGTCTCCTTGCCGGGTGACGGATGCGGGCTTCCGCGCCGTCGTGATTCTGCCGCGCGGGACGAATACGCCGCTGGAAACAAGACCCGCCGACCCGACGGGCGAAGCGCGGCTGCTGCTGCAAAAAAACAAGTGGGTGCTCTCCCATCCCGACCGTGAACCGCTGATGAAGCAGGGCGCGTTTCCGGGGCTGATCGGAGAAAACAAAGAACTGCACTATTAAGGAGGCGGATTTCTATGTCCTTCCAACTAGCCTACATCCCCATCGGCGTGCCGACGTTCCATCTGGAGTCGGCGCAGAAAGCCTTTGACGATTCCGTCGCTCTGCTCAAAGGGATCGATCCGTCCGTCAAAACGCCGGACAAAATGCTGCTCTCGCTCGACAAGCTGAACGCGTTTCTCGACACGATCGATCCCGATCTTGTGGTCGTCCAGAATGTCACGTTCGCCAACGCTGCCTATATGAGCGCGGTGCTGCGCCGCTTCTCGTGTCCCGTCCTCCTCTGGACGCTGCGCGAACCGGTGATCGACGGCGGCCGCCTGCGCCTCAATTCCCTGACCGGCGCTTACTCCGCCGCGAACATCATGCGTGCCTGCGGCAGACGTTTCGCCTATGTGTTCGGCGCGCCTGCGGAAGAGGACGTGCAGCGCAAGATCGCGGCCGTTGTTGCGGCGGCGAAAATCAAAAAGCAGCTGCGCGCGCTGACGCTGCTGCAGATCGGGCACACGCCGGAGGGCTTCGGCTTCGGGCGGGGACTGGACGCGGAGCTGCTGTCGGTGTTCGGCGTCAACCTCAAGTCGATCGAAGCGCGCGAGTTGATCAACAAAGCGAAGACCTACACCGACGACGAGATCGCGTCCTATCTTGACAACGCGAGAACCCGGATCGTCGGACTGGATAAGACGCCCGATAAAAACAAGCTGGACTTTGCCCGGCTCTATAAGGCGTATGACGAATACGTGAAAGAGAATCATATCGGTGCGGTGTCCAGCCGCTGCTGGCCGGACTTCTTCGTCGATTTCGGGACGCCTGTCTGCGCGGTGCTCGCGATGCTCGGCGACAACGGCGTGCCCGCCTCTTGCGAAGCGGACGCCTACGGCGCGCTGTCGATGTATATCGGCCAGCACCTCAGCGGCAAGCCGACCTTCTTCGGCGACCCTGTCTCGCTCGACGAGGGCGAGAATACCATCACGTTCTGGCACTGCGGGACGGCGGCGTGCTCGCTCGCGCGGGAAGACACCGGCGCGGTCTGCGACGTCCACTGCAACCGCAAGATCGGCCCGACGCTGGACTTCGGCTGCAAAGCGGTGCCCGCGGTGACGGTGTTCCGGATCGGCCGCGAGCCGGACGGCAGTGTGCGCTTCTTCGTCTGCAAGGGCGAAGCGCTCGACAAGCCCAAGCAATTCAACGGTACGTCCATCGTGGTCAAAACCGAATGGGACAGCAAGCAGATCGTGGAGAGGAGCGTCAAAAACGGCTGGGAGCCGCACTTCGTCGTCGTGATGGACGACGTGAAGGAACCCCTCCTCGCGCTGGCAGATATGCTGGATATCCCGGTGGAAGAGTATTGAGCAAGATCTGAAGCTAAAAAAAACCGGCGCGGGACGCCGGTATTCTTTCGGAAAAGAAAGGGGAACGGGGCATGGGAGAAATCACCTATCGAACCACACACGAATTCCGGCAGGAAGATCTGCAGCGGCTGTTTTTGTCGGTTGAGTGGTCGTCCGGGCATTACCCGGAAAAGCTGGTCAAGGCGATGCGGAACTTCGCGTCGGTCGATTCCGCCTGGGACGGCGAAACGCTGGTCGGGCTGATCTGCGCGATGGATGACGGGATCATGACAGCCTATATTCATTATCTTCTGGTGGATCCGCGCTATCAGGGACGGGGCATCGGCAAACAGCTTGTCGCAAAGATGAAGGAACGCTACAAGGACTATCTGCGCATCGTTGTCGTCGCCTATGACGAAGAAATCGGCTTTTATGAAAACAGCGGGTTTGAAAAGGCGTCGCACGCCAGCCCGATGTTTATCACCTCGCTTTGGACATAACAGTCCGGTAAGCATAAAAAAAGACAGCCTGCGGGCTGTCTTTTTTTGTTTGTATGATCAGATCGCCTTCATCAGCGCCGGCAGCTTCGCGATCGCGGAAGGAATGCCCTTGAGCAGCTTGCCCAGACCCTTCGCGGACGACGTGTCGTCGTTGAGAATGTCGAGCAGACCCTGCGCCATGTCCTCGGTGAAGACGCCCATCGACATCGCGATGAAGTTGCGGATCGGGATCTGCAGCGCCATCGCGGCAAGCATCTTGCCGTCGCCGTTTTCGGCGGAGCCGAACTTGCTCATCGCGCCGGAGATCAGCTTGCAGATGCGGCCGCCCCACTTGGTGTCCTGCGCGTCGTGCAGGCAGCAGTAGATGTCGATCGGCTTGCGCGGGTCGCGCTCGTCCGCCGGCAGTTCGCCGTACAGTGCGGCAAAATCAGCGCGGCTGATGTTCGCGACGTCGTCGTAATACGCCGGGGCGCTCTCACGGTAGTCGGGGATCTCACAAGCTTCCGCCTTGACAGTCAGCGTCGCCTGGAGCTTGATGTCGCGCGAGGAGGCGCCGACGAGAATATCAAACTTGCCGGCCTCCACACACCAGTCGTTGGTGTTGACGTTGAAGAACGCAAACGCGCGCTTGTCGAGCGTGAGGGCGATCTCCTTGCTTTCACCCGGCGCGAGCCAGACCTTCCGGAAGCCCTTGAGCTCCTGCACGGGGCGGAAGATCGTGCTTTCCAGATCGGCAACATAGAGCTGCGCGATCTCGGCGCCGGCAACGTCGCCCGTGTTCGTCACTTTGAAGGTGACCGTGAGGGTGTCGCCGTCGTTGATCGTCTTCTTGGAAAGTTTGAGGTCGCTGTATTCGAACGTCGTGTAGGACAGACCGTGACCGAACGGGAAAAGGACGTCCTTTTTCGCCGTGTCGTAATAGCGGTAGCCGAGATAGATCGACTCGCGGTGTTCGCTCGTGACCGGACCGCCGGGATAGTTCCCGTAGGTCGGGTTGTCGCTGAACGAGAGGGGATAGGTCTCGATCGTTTTGCCGCTCGGGTTGACTTCGCCCGTGAGGATGCGCGCGACCGCCGCGCCGCCCGCTTCGCCGCCGAGACCGGAATTGAGGAGCCCCTTGACTTCGCTCAGCCACGGCATCTCAACAACGCTGCCGCCGGCGAGCACCACGACGGTGTTCGGGTTCGCCTTCGCGACTTCGAGGATCAGCGTGTTGTGGCAATTCGGCATCCGGATGTCCTCGCGGTCATAGCCTTCGCCTTCGAATTCTTCGGTGAGGCCCGCGAACACAACCGCGACGTCGGCGGCTTTCGCCTGCCGGACCGCCTCAGCGATCAGCGCGTCGTCCACCACGTCTCTGCCCTTACTGTAGCCCTTGGCGTAGGTGAAGTTCACGCCGCGTTTGCCGAGCTCCCAGTAGGCGTTGTCGATCTGGAACGGGTTGACGACCGAGGAGCCTGCGCCCTGATAGCGCGGGAACTTCGCCATTTCGCCGATCACGGCGATCTTTGCGCCTTTTTTGAGCGGCAGGATATTGTCGTCGTTCTTGAGCAGCTGCATCGACTGTTCCGCGACCTCCTGCGCGAGCGCGTGGTGCGCCGCCTGGTCGAAGGTGTGATCGGTTTCCAGCTGCGGCTTGCTCTTCATGATAAGAGCGACGACGTTATCGACCGCCGCGTCGAGCACATCCATCGGCAGCTCGCCGTTTTCGACAGCGGCAAGGATCTTCTTTTCGTTGTAATCGCCGCTCGAGGGCATCTCCAGATCGGTACCGGCCTTCAGACCCGGTACGCGGTCCACCGAGGCGCCCCAGTCGGTGATGAACAGCCCTTCAAAGCCCCATTCACCGCGGGCGATCTCCTGCTGGAGATGGACCTGCTCGGAGCCGTACAGACCGTTGACGCGGTTGTAGCAGTTCATGATCGTCCAGGGCTGTCCTTCTTTGACGGCGATCTCAAACGCCGTGAGATACAGCTCGCGCAGCGCGCGCTCGTCAACGATCTCGTCCACGACCATGCGGAACGCCTCCTGGCTGTTGCAGGCGAAGTGCTTGAGCGACGCGCCGACGCCCATGCTCTGCACGCCGTTGATCCACGCCGCGGCGCATTTGCCGGACAGATAGGGATCTTCCGAGAAATACTCGAAGTTTCTGCCGCAGGTCGGGGCGCGCTTGATGTTCGTGCCGGGGCCGAGGAGGACGGACACCTTCTCTTTGAGGCATTCTTCGCCGAGCGCCTTGCCTTCACGGACGATCAGGTCGGGGTCCCACGAGCAGCCGAGCGTGGCGGAGTTCGGGAACGCCGTCGCGGGGTAGGAGTTGCCGAGACCGACGCCGTCCGCGTTCGGGTTTTGCTTGCGCAGCCCGTTCGGACCGTCGGTGACCATGATCTGCGGCAGGCCGAGCGCCTCGTCCGCCTCCAGATGCCAGTAATCAAAGCCGGAAACAAATTTCGCTTTCTGCTGCAGCGTCATCTTTGCAACGATTTCGGGATATTTCATAATGCTGTCTCCTTTTCTCGGCGCAGGGGCGCCGGTTTCTTCAGTTTCTATTGTAATGGGAGAACCTGAAAAAAGATATAAAAAAACCGCTATTTATAGCAAAATTCCGTTGTCTTTTTTGAAAAAGCGTGCTATACTGTGACGGGGTGATCAAAATGAAAGAGACGACCGTACCGTCGATTTCCGTATTGGAACAAAGCGACCTGTTTTTTCAGCGCGAGAGCGGGCAAACGCACACGCCCTACGAGACCGAGCAGCTCTTTTACGGCTGTATCCGCGACGGCGAAGTGGAGCGCGTGGAGCAGCTGATGCATGCCCTGCTGCAGCAGACCGTTGTGGCGGGCAGGCTGTCCGCCGACCCGCTGCGGCAGATGCAGTACTGGGCGATCTGCTGTATCACGCTCGCGACGCGCTGCGCCATTCAGGGCGGACTGGACGAAACAACGGCGTTCAACTGCTCCGATGAAAGCATCCTGCAGATCGACCGGATGCGTGACCCGCAGGAGATCCTGCGCTATCTGCAGTCGCTCTGTCTCCAGTTTACGGCGCTGGTGCGCGAAAGCCGGCTGCGCCGCGACGCCCCGCAGGCGGTGCGCAAATGTATGCACCTGATCGAAACGAATCTCCACGGCAAGCTGACCGCTGCTTTTCTGGCAAAAGCGTGCGCTCTGTCGCCGGACTATCTGTGCGCCCTATTTAAGAAGCACGTCGGCATGCCGCTGAACGCCTACATCCGTACGCGCAGACTGAGCGCCGCGCGGTCGCTGCTGCGGACCGATAAGAGCCTGTCCGAGATCGCGTATG
Source organism: Clostridia bacterium (assembly GCA_017544665.1). Taxonomy (GTDB): domain Bacteria; phylum Bacillota; class Clostridia; order Oscillospirales; family Acutalibacteraceae; genus UBA6857. The sequence goes on from JAFYDS010000150.1 coordinate 17,013, forward strand.
ACCTCGGCTTCTGCTCGGAAAGCTACTTTATCCGCTGCTATAAGGCACAGTTCGGCGTTACGCCGCGGCTGGACCGCGAAAAGCTGCAGCCGCTGTTCGAAAGCGCGCTTGACTTTCCGGCGGAATCGTGATACAATCCGTCTATGTAAGCGGATGGATCCATATGGATCCGGGAAAAGAGGAACGCTATGACCTATAACGCCAAATTCTTCAACGCGCTGACGGAGCACGCGCTGTTCTCCGGGCTGTCGCCGGAGCTGCTGCAGGCGGTTTTCCCGCCCCAGCAGGTGTCGTTCGTCCGCTTCAAACGCGGCGATACGCTGTCGCCCGCGCTGTGGGAGCAGCCGGCGATCGGCTTTCTGGTGCGCGGCGAAGCGCGGCTGCAGGGAGAAAACAGCGACGTGCTGCTCGAAACGCTGCTGCCGGGCGACGTCTTCGGCTGCGAAGCGCTCTTTTCGGGCGCGCAGAGCGCCTGCGGGACCGTCGTCGCGACGAAGGCGGGCGAAGCCGCCTGCCTCAGTAAAAGCGGCGTGACGCAGCTTCTGGAGCGCGAACCGCTGTTCGCGCTGCGCCTGATCCGCTACCTTTCGCAGCGTGTCGTCACATTCAGCGGCAAGGTCGGGCTTTATACCGGCGGTTCGGCGCAGGGAAAGCTGGCGCAGTACCTGCTGAACGGTTTTGGCGATTACAAGACCTGCGAATTGGAGATATCGATGAGCCAGCTTGCGGTGCTGCTGCAGATCGGCCGCGCGTCGCTCTACCGCGCCTTTGATTCGCTCGAAGAGAAGGGCGCGATCGCGCGGGACGGCAAGAATATCCGTCTTGTGAGCCGCGACGTCCTGCTCTCCTGCTGCGGCCGCTGACCTTTTCACATTGTAAACAAACCTTCCACAGAAAGGATAGATCACCATGAAACTTTCGAAACGTCTGTTTGCCGCCGCGCTGGCGCTCATGCTTGTGCTTGCGCTCGCCGCCTGCGGCATCAACAACACGAACAACACCACAACGACCGCGCCCGCCGTGACGCCGACCGCCGTCGATTACAAGGGCGACACGATCAAGGTCGCCGCGATCAAGGGCCCCACGGGGATGGGCATGGTCAACATGATGGACAACGACATCTACGATTTCACGCTGACGAGCGACCCGACGGAGGTTGCGACGCTGCTTGCGACGGGCAAGGTGGATATCGCCGCCTGTCCGCTGAACCTCGCCGCGAATCTCTATAAAAAGACGAACGGCGGCGTCCAGATGCTCGCGATCAATACGCTCGGCGTGCTGTACCTGCTGACGAACGGCGAAACCGTCAACAGCCTTTCCGACCTCAACGGCAAGACGATCTACGCCACGGGACAGGGCGCGACGCCGGAATATATCCTCTCCGACCTGCTGAAAGCGAACGGCGTGACCGCGGTCCAGGTGGAATACCTCAGCGAGCACAGTGAACTTGCCGCGAAGATCGCGACCGGCGACTGCAAGATCGCTGTTTTGCCCGAACCGTTTGTGACGGTCGCGACAAATAAAAACAGCGCCGTCACCGTGGCGCTGAGCCTGACCGAGCTTTGGAACGACGCGCATCCGGAGTCCCGTCTCGCGCAGGGCTGCGTGGTCGCGCGCAAAGCGTTCATCGACAGCAATCCCGACGGCGTGGCGGCGTTCCTTGCCGACGCGCGCAGCTCCGTGGAATACGTGAACACGAATCCGCTTGCCGCGAGCGCGAAAATGGTGGAAAAGACGATCGTCGATGAAGCGCTCTTCTCCATCCCGGCGGATACCGCCGAAAAGAAGCAGGATTCCGCCAAGACCGAAAAGGCCAACGCGGTGATCGGCCGCTGCAATATCGTGCTGATCGAAGGCGCGCAGATGCAGCAGATCGCCGACGAAAACTACAAGGTGCTCTTTGCCGCGGACCCGACGTCCGTCGGCGGCGCACTGCCTGACGGCGCGTTGTACTATGGCGCGTAACGAACGGCTGAAGAACAGTCTGAAAACCCTTGCCGCTGCCGCGTTCTGGCTCTTGGTCTGGCAAGGGCTTTCGCTTTTGGTGCATAAGCCGCTGCTGCTGCCGTCGCCGGTCGAGGCGGCGAAGCGCCTCGGTGCGCTCTGCGTGACCGGTCCGTTCTGGACGAGCATCGGCCTGACGCTGCTGCGTGTGACGGCGGGCTTTTGCTGCGGCGTCGTCTGCGGCGTGCTGCTCGGCGCGCTGACGGCAAAATCGAAGCTGATGGAACGGCTGTTTGCGCCGCTGCTCGCCGTTGTCAAGGCGACGCCTGTCGCGTCGTTCATCATCCTCGCGCTCGTGTGGCTGCAAAAGGACCTTGTGCCGGTCTTCATCACGTTTCTGATCGTTCTGCCGGTCATCTGGGCGAACGTCCTCGAGGGCATCCGCCAGACCGACCGCGGGCTTTTGGAAATGGCGCGGGTGTTCCGTCTGCCGCGCCGGAAGGTGTTTTCGAAGGTGTACGCGCCGTCGGTCCTGCCGTACTTTGCGGCGGGCGCCGCCACGGCGATGGGACTATCGTGGAAAGCCGGCGTCGCGGCGGAGGTGATCGCGATGTCGAACAGCTCGGTCGGCTATCATCTCTACCGCGCGAAGATCAACCTCGAAACGCCCGATCTGTTCGCGTGGACGGCGGTCGTCGTGCTGCTGTCTGTGCTGCTCGAGCGGCTGCTGCGGCGGGTGATCCGCCGGATGGAAGGGAGGAAACGCGATGCTGCAAATCCATGAGCTGACGTTTTCCTACCTCCCGGAGCAACCGCTGTTCGACCGCTTTTCGCTCGAAGCCCGAAAAGGGGAGCGCGTCTGTCTCAAGGGCGCGTCCGGCAAAGGCAAAACGACGCTTTTACGGCTGATCGCCGGACTCGAAACGCCGAACGGCGGCGCGATCACGCTTCCGCCCGACTGCAAAACGGCGATGGTCTTTCAGGAGGACCGCCTGCTGCCGTGGCTGACGGCGAAGGGCAACGTGTCTCTGTGCAGCAGCGACGCTGCCGCGGAAGACTGGCTTTGCGCCTTCGGGCTCGAAGACGAGCTGGACGCCTATCCGTCCACGCTCTCCGGCGGAATGTGCCGCCGCGTGGCGCTGGCGCGCGCCTGCGCGGTTGCGCCTGATCTGCTGCTGCTCGACGAGGCGTTCAAGGGGATCGATCCCCAGCGCAAGGAAGCGATCATGACGCTGCTGCAAGAACGCTTTCAAAACAGCCTGATCCTGTTTACCAGCCACGACGACGCGGAGATCGCCGCGTTCGCCACGAGAATCGTTGAAATATAAGAAGAACCGCCCACGGGCGGTTTTTTCATGTGCGGAAGCAGTCCGTCAGCGGCGGATTGTCAGAATTTTGTAAGAATTCCGCAAGGACTTATTCGCATTTGCGTGGTATCATAATCGCGAAAGGAGGGGACCGTATGATCCAGTCCTATTTCGGCAGTATGCTTTTTACCTGCGTCGCGGTGCTGGTGCTCTATCTTCCGCTGCGTCTGGCTTTTCTGCGGCTGCGCCGCGCAAAGATTGATTGGGCGCATGAACTCTGGCTGGCGCTGCTGGTGTGCTACTTGGGCGGTCTGCTGTCGCAGACGGTGCTGCCGGAGCTGCTGTTCAGCCGCGGCGGAGACGGCAGCCTCGCGCTGAATGTGCTGTTCTATTCCGGCAACCAGCTTGTGCTTTCCAAACACGGCTTCGAGTGGGTCTATGCCGCGCAGCCGCTCATGCGCCGCTGGAATCTTGTGCCGTTCCATACGATCGTGTCCTATCTCAAAGCGGACGGCTATGCGGTCAGCGTCTCAGTGCGCGCGATCAATCTGTTGGGCAACGTCCTCGTGCTCGTTCCGTTCGGTGTGCTGCTGCCGCTTGCCTTTCCGAAAATGCAGAAATGGTCCCGCGTGTTTCTTTGCGGGAGCGCGCTGATTCTCCTGATCGAGGTCACGCAGTTCTTCGTCGGGCGCGCGGCGGATATCGACGACTATATTCTGAACATCCTCGGCGTCATGCTGGGCTACGCGCTGCTGCGGCTTTGCCTGTACGGTGTGCGCAGCGTCCGCCCGGTCCCAAACGCTGCCGACGGCTTGTCGTAAGACGGACAGAATGGTTACCAGCTCCGCGCTGGTAACCGCTGGTAACTCGCCGGTAACTCGCTGGTAACTCCGAAAACCCGCACCACGTCTGGGTTTATAGGTGTTTGGTTACCAGCTTCCCATGATTTTTAAGAAAAAGAGCTGGAAAGAAAAACAAAAAAGAGTTTGACCTGCTGGTAACCGCGCTGGTAACTGCGCTGGTAACTCCGGCGGTCACCGGCGATTCTGTTTGCCGTCCGCCGGCGCCGGATCTGTTTCGGAGAGCGCCGTGAAATCGACGTCGTCTGCTGTCGCCACGGACGTGTCTGCCGGCGATCCGTGCACCAGCCGGTCGAGCGGCGTATAGACGAACGGACACACTGCCAGTGCCAGCAGGAGAATAAGCACAAGAACCAAGGAAAGCTTCATTTTGGTTTCATCCTTTGTTGATTCGGTGAGTTGACTTTTTGCGCGGTTTGCAATATAATATATAGAAACTATTTTTTCTTTAATCTATTGTATGGACGCGGCCGCGGGGATAGAACCGGCGGCCGGAAAAAGGAGGAGACGCGGATGGCAGATGCGTTGTTCAATCCGATCGCACCGGAGCTGCTCGAAGCGATGTGCAGCAAAATCGAGCGCAAAAGTCAGATCAATCCCGACGATTTCTGGAAGTACGGCGTCAAGCGCGGTCTGCGCAACCACGACGGCACCGGCGTGATGGCCGGTCTGACCAAGATCTGCGCGGTGGAAGGCTATTATATCGACGACGGCGAACGTGTGCCGAAAAAAGGTAAACTGAAGTACCGCGGTATCAATATCGAAGAGATCATCGAAGCCTGCGAACGGGAAAACCGCTTCGGCTTTGAAGAGGTCGCCTATCTGCTGATCTTCGGTTCGCTGCCCTCGAAGGAGCAGCTGGCGCTGTTCCAGAAGGCGCTCGGTCTTTGCCGCAAGCTGCCCGACGACTTCATCGAAGACGTAATCATGAAGAACGCCTCGTTCGATGTGATGAACGAGATGGCGCGCTGCGTCCTCGCGCTGTATTCCTACGACGAAACGGCGGACGACACGAATCTCGAAAACGTCCTGCGCCAGAGCATCCAGATCATCTCCCAGATGCCGCTGATCGCTTCCTACGCATATCAGGTCAAGCGCCACAAGTACTACGGCAAAAGCATGTACTTCCACCCGGACAAGCCCGAGCTTTCAACCGCGGAGCTGATTCTGCGCTCCATCCGTTCCGACCGGAAGTACACCGACGACGAAGCGAAGCTCCTGGACATCTGCCTGATGCTGCAGGCGGAGCACGGCGGCGGCAACAATTCCACCTTTACCTGCCGGGTGCTGACCTCGAGCGGTACCGATTCCTACGCCGCGTATTCTTCGGCGATCGGCGCGCTCAAGGGACCGCGGCACGGCGGCGCGAATATCAAGGTCTGCCGGATGCTCGACGACATGCTCGCGCATATCGACGATGTGTCGGACGAAGCGCAGGTGGCGGCCTATCTCGAAAAGATCATCCGCAAGGAAGCCGGCGACGGCAGCGGCCTTGTCTATGGTATGGGGCACGCGGTCTATACGCTCTCCGACCCGCGCGCGCAGCTTTTGAAAGAGAAAGCGAGCGCCTTCGCGGCGCAGTCGCCGCACGCGAAGGAATTCGAACTCGCGTGCATGGTCGAAAAGCTGACGCCGGAGGTCTTCCGCCGTCTGACCGGAAGCAGCAAGCCCCTTTGCGCCAACGTCGATCTGTTCTCCGGCCTCGTTTTGAAACTGCTCGACATCCCCGAAGATTTGTTTACGCCCCTGTTCGCGACGGCGCGGATCGCGGGCTGGTCGGCGCACCGGATGGAGGAACTGCTGACCGGCGGACGGATCATCCGCCCGGCCTATAAGAGCGTGGCGCTGCCGAAAAAGTATGTGCCGCTCGACGAACGCATTTCGAACTATCTGACCACCGCGACCTATGTGCCCGCGGAGGCGCGTGTTTACAGCGAGGAGGACCTGACATGATAAAAAACAGCAAAGAAAACCTGACGGTCGGAAAGCTGCTCGGCGTCTTTTTGCCGATGTTCCTTTGCCTGCTCGTGATCCGCTTTGTGGAGGTCGCGCGCGGGATCGACGCTGCCACCGGCTTCTTCAAGGTGCAAAGCCCGCTGCACGGTCTGTTCTATGCCTTTGTGATCGCCTGCGGCGCGGTGCTGATCGTCGGCAGTTTCCTCAGCAAGCCCGCGGGCGGGATCCGCACGATCGGTTTTCGTTCCCCCTGGCTTTGCGTGATGTCCGTTCTGACAGCGCTCGCGTTTTTGCTGGACAGCTACGGCGCGTTTCGTCAGCACGCCGCGATCGGTACGGTCGGCGTGACGTTCCGCGAAAAGATGAGCTCCGGCGCGCTGCCGCTGACGCTGCAGGGCGTCTTTGCGCTGCTGTCCGCCGCGTATTTCATCGTACTCGCGATCTCTTACAAGAAAGGCTCGCTTCTCGCAAAGAAGGCGCGCATCCTTGCGCTTTCGCCGATCTGCTGGGCGGCGTTCCGCATGATTCGCCACTTTGTGCGCAAGATCAGCTTTGTCAAGGTTTCCGATCTGTTCTTTGAGATTCTGATGCTCGGCTGCATGATGCTGTTCTTTATGGCGTTCGCATCGGTAACGAGCGGGATCTACAGCGACGGCGCGGCATGGCGGATCACCGGCTACGGGCTCCCCGCGGCGCTGCTTGCCGGGATGCTCTCGCTGCCGCGTATGGTCTTCACGCTGATTGACAAGGCGGCGTATATCAACGAAAACCACCCCCTGAACCCTGTTGATTGTCTGTTCTTCTGCTTCGTGCTGCTGCTCTGCGTCACAGCGGCGCGGCTGCCGCAGACAGCACAGCCGCAGGAGGCGCCTGCCGCATAAGACACTTATTCAACAACGTGAACCGGACGGGAGCAAACTGTGTTTTTTGAGAATATGAAATCCGCTGCCGGACAGGTGGCGATCTTGTATCTGATTGTGCTGGTCGGCTTTATCTGCGACAAGGTCAAGCTGTTCACGGAAGCGACGGCAAGAGCAACGGTGAATCTGTTGCTGTATATCATCACCCCGTGCATCATCATCGACGCCTTCCTCAAGATGGAGTATTCGCCCGCGCGGGCAAAGAAGCTCTTTCTTGCGCTGGGGCTGATGTTTCTGCTGCACATCATCGCGATCGTGATGAATCTGCCGTTCTTCCGCAGAAAGGGCGGACCGTACAACCCGATTTATAAATATGCGAGCATCTACGGCAACGTCGGCTTTATGGCGATCCCGCTGGCCAAGGCGGTGCTCGGGGCAACGGGCGTGTTCTACTGTTCGACTGGGATCATTGCGTTCAATGTGCTCACATTTACTCACGGGATCCGTGTGATGGCGGGGGATCAGTCGAATTTCGACTGGAAAAAGCTGATCGTGAACCCCGGTGTGATCGGCGTCACCGTCGGACTGCCGCTGTTCCTGCTGAACGTGGAGGTGCCGACGATCATCGCGCAGCCGATCTCGCTGATCGCGGGGCTCAACACGGCGATCGCAATGCTGATTTTCGGCACGTATCTCGCGAACACCGACCTCAAAACGATGTTTACGGCGAAGGGGATCTACCTCGTCGCGCTGCTGAAACTGATCGCCCTGCCTGTGTCCTGTATTCTGCTGTTCCACGCGATGGGCGTCAAAGGCCCGCTGCTTGTGGCCTGCGCCATTTCAGCGAGCGTGCCCTCGGGCAACAACACCTTTATGTTCTCTTCCAAATACGGACTGGACGTCGGTATGGCGTCGAAGACCGTCGCGCTTGTTTCCGTGTTTTCCATTCTGACTATGCCGGTCATCATCGCTTTCGCGCAAAGCATGGCCTAACTATTCGTCCGGTTTCACCACCGGGTACAAGGAGGTCCTTTTATGGACGCGTTTACCGTTGCGGTCCGCTTCGCCGGAATCGCGAAAGAGTTCATGGTTTCCAATACGCTGAATCTCGGCTTCACCACCGTGCGCTGGTACGGTGTGATCATCGCGTTCGGCTTTTTGCTTGCCGCGCTGTTCGGCGGCCGGATCGCCTATACGTGGAAGATCAATCTCGATAAAATGATCGACGTGCTGCTCTACGGCACGATCTTCGGCATCATCGGCGCGCGGCTGTACTACGTCGCGTTCCGTTGGGACTATTACGGCAGCCACCTCGCCGACATCCCGAAGATCTGGGAAGGCGGGCTCGCCATCTACGGCGGCATCATCGGCGGCATTCTCGCCGGCTACGTCGTCTGTAAGCTCGAAAAGATCAACTTCTTCAATCTGCTCGACATGGTCGCCATGTCGCTTTTGATCGGGCAGGGGATCGGTCGCTGGGGCAACTTCGCCAACCAGGAGGCCTTCGGCACGATCACTTACAAAAACTGGGGCATGATGAGCGATATCGTCGCTAAGTATATCAGCGAGAACCCCGCGTCGTTCGGCCTCAAAAATGTGGAGAATATCCCGCAGTACATCTCGGACAACAATTTGTACGTCCACCCGACGTTCTTCTATGAATCCGTGTGGTGCCTGCTGGGCTTCGGTCTGCTGTACCTGATCCTCAAAAAGCGCCGCCGCTTCAGCGGACAGCTGTTCCTTTGCTACGGCGTGTGGTACGGCTTCGGCCGGATGGTGATCGAAGGGCTGCGCACCGACTCGCTGTATATCGGCAGCACGTCCATCCGCGTGTCGCAGGTGGTCTCCGGCGCGTTGTGCGCCGTGTGTCTCGTTCTGCTCGTCTCGCTGACGGTCCACTATAAGCGCCACCCGAAGCCGATCGAAGGCATCGACTATTTTCCGCCGAAGAGCGAGAAGGAGCTTGCCGCCGAACAGCGCAAAAAAGAGCGTAAAGAACTGCGCCAAAAGGCGAAAGAGATGCGCATCCGCGACGGAAAGGCGACCAACCGCCCCGCAGAGCAAGCGCCGGAAGAAACACCGGCGCCCGACGCGACCGAACCGCCCGAAGAGGAGGAGACCGATGCAGCTGATTGACGGAAAAACGGTGTCCCTCGCCGTCAAAACGGCGGTCAAAGACGCGATCGCGCAAGAGGGGATCGAACCCTGTCTCGCGGTGATCCTCGTCGGGAACGACCCGGCTTCACGCGTCTATGTCAACAACAAAAAGAAAGCCTGCTCCTTTTGCGGTATCCGCTCGCTCGAATACACGCTGCCGCAGGAAACGACGCAGGACGAGCTGCTCGCGCTGATCGACCGGCTGAACAAAGACGAATCCGTCAACGGGATCCTCTGTCAGCTGCCCGTGCCGCCGCAGATCAGCGAAAAGGCGGTCATCGACAAGATCAACCCCAAAAAGGACGTTGACTGCTTCCATAACGAAAACGTCGGCCGGCTCTGGACGGGCAACGACCGTCTGAAGCCCTGCACGCCCGCCGGCATGATGGCGCTGCTCGATTATTACAATATCGACCCCGCAGGGAAGCGCTGCGTGATCGTCGGACGCAGCAACATCGTGGGCAAGCCCATGGCGGCGCTGATGCTCTCCCGCAACGCGACTGTGACGGTCTGCCATTCGAAAACGCAGGACCTTGCCGCCGTCTGCAAAGAAGCGGACATTCTGGTCGCCGCCGTCGGCAGACCGAAGTTCATCACGGCCGACATGGTCAAAGACGGCGCCGTCGTCCTCGACGTCGGGATCAACCGCCTGCCGGACGGCAGTCTTTGCGGCGACGTGGACTTTGACGCCGTCAAAGAGAAAGCGTCCTATCTGACGCCCGTGCCCGGCGGCTGCGGACCGATGACGATCGCCGTGCTGATGCAAAATACACTGACTGCGTACCGGATCCAAAACGGTATGACAAAATAATCCCAAAGAGAAGGAGTGTCTCTCATGCAAAAGAAATTATACTGTTCCCCGCAAAAGAAGCTGTGCGGCGTCTGCGCCGGTATCGCGGATTATTTCAACATCGATCCGACCATCGTGCGCCTGATTGCCGTGGAGATCGCGTTCTTTACCGCGATCGTGCCGTGCCTGCTCGCGTATTTCATCATGGCGCTGATCATTCCCCAGCCGACGCCGGAGTATGAGCAGATGTTCGACAACACGTCCAAGCGGCTGTATAAGAGCAACGATAAAAAGATCGCCGGCGTCTGCGGCGGTATTGCGGAGTACTTCAAAATCGACCCGACGATCGTGCGGCTGATCTTCTTCCTGCTCGTGCTGATCCTCGGCAACGGCATCCTGACCTACATCGCCTGCGCGGTGATCTTCCCGCAGGCGCCGCAGGAAGCGACCTATCAGGACTACGGCTTCCAGCAGCCGTTTGCCCCGCAGCCCGAGCCGCAGCCGGAACCGCAACCGGAACCGCAGCCCGAGCCGCAGCCCGAACCGGAACCGCAGCCGGAACCGGATGCCCCGGCAGACGAACAGGCATAAATTCATGAGAAGAAAGGGTTGCGTTTGCAGCCCTTTTTTGGAGATACGGTATGATTTACTACGCTGACCCCCGCGCGTTTGACGACGCGCTGCTGCAGCGGCTGACGCCGCTTCTGCCGCCCGAAAAGCAGACGGCGATTGCCAGAATCAAGCACCTGCCTGCCCGCAATCAGGCCATCCTCGCCTGGGCGGTGCTGGTCTATGCCCTGCGCGAACAGGGCTTCGCGCTGCCGAAGCTGGCGCAAAGCGAAACGGGCAAGCCCTATTTCGAAGACTTCCCGCTGCACTTCAATCTCAGCCACACCGACACGCTCGTGTGCGCTGCGCTGTCTGCCTCTCCGGTCGGGATCGACGCGCAGACGCTGACCACAGCCTCCGACGCGGTCGTGCGGCGCGTGCTCTCTCCCGCGGAGCGAAAACTGCTGGCAGAGGCGGACGACAAGGCCGCGCTGTTCACCCGCTTCTGGACCCAGAAGGAAGCTTACGCGAAGCAGACGGGGGAGGGACTGTCGTGCGGCTTTTCTTCGCTCGATTTTGCGCCCTGTGCGCAGCTTGACGCATTCACGGCGTACGGTTGCGCGTTCCGGCTTTGGACGCTGTGCGGCGCGGTAATGACCGTGTGCGGCGCGGACGACCCGACGCCGCCGGCGGAGGTCACGCAGCAGATGATGGTGTCGCTCGTCGCGCAAAATCAAGGTTGACGAATCGCCCGTTTTACGGTACAATAAAAGCGTATCCCAACGAAGGAGAATGAAGAAAATGAACGCAATCAAATTCATCAAAGGCAAGCTCGGCTACGGCGTCGGCGCGATCGGTCTCGACCTCAGCTACGGGATGTTCTACTCGTTCCTCGCAAAGTATCTGACCGACGTGCTCGGCATGAAGTCCACCTTCCTGCTGATCCTCACGCCGATCGCCCGCATCTGGGACGGCGTCAACGACCCGATGATGGGTACCATCGTCGATAACACCCACACGAAGATGGGTAAATACCGCCCGTGGATTCTGACGGGCGCCGTCCTCAACGCGATCGTGCTGGTCTTTTTGTTTACGAACCCGTTCCATCTCTCCGGCGTCGGGATCGCGATCTATGTCGCCGTGACCTATATCCTTTGGGGCATGACAAACACCCTCGCCGATATTCCCTATTGGTCGATGGTGCCCTCGTTCACGAGCGACCCCAAAGAGCGCAACCTGATTTCGACCGTTGCACGTGCATTCTCCGGTCTCGGCCAGGGCATCGTCTCCATCGGCGCCCCGCTGCTGATGACCGCGTTCAGCGTGACGTCCATCATCGACAACGAGACGGGCGAAGCCGTCAAGGTCCATGACGCGCGGTCGTTCATGGTGACGGCGCTCGTCTGCGCCGCGTGTCTGATCCTCTTTGCCGGAATCTGCGTCACCACAACAAAGGAACGCATCACGACGACGGCAGGGGAGAAGTTCTCGCTGAAGCGCAGCATCTCCATCATCAAGGCGAATGATCAGCTGCTGGTGTTCATGCTCTTCGCGATGATCTCCAACGCTGGCTGGTACCTGACGAGCGGCGTCGCGACCTACTACTTCGACGTGGTGGTCGGCGACCCGAACAAGCAGTCCACGTTCTCGACCGCGTCGGCGATCGGCTCTGTCGTCGGTATGCTGCTGCTGCCGATCCTGACGAAGTACATGAGCAAGCGCCGCGCCTATCAGGTCTCGCTCGGCGTCGCCGCCCTCGGCTACACGGGGATGGCGTTCTGCTCCTTCGCGGAAAACCTGATGCTCCTCAACGTCTTCTATATCATCGGCGCGATCGGCATCTCCTCGATGTTCATCGCCCAGACGATCTTCCTTGCGGATATCGTGGACTACGGCGAAGTCAAGATGGGCTTCCGCGCGGAATCCATCACCTTCTCGATGAAGGGCTTCTTGCAGAAAATGGCCTACACGTTGCAGACCATCATCCTGTTCGCTACGCTGGGTCTCACCGGTTACGACAGCGAGCAGCACATGAACAACTCCGGCGCGGCGAAGACCGGCATCACGCTGATGCTCTGCGTCATCCCGCCGGTGCTCTTCCTCGTCTCTCTGCTGATCTTCTCGACAAAGTTCAAGCTCCACGGCAGCTACATGGACGAGATCACGAAGACCGTGATCGAAAACCAGAAGCAGCGCGAGGAAGCCGCGCAAGAAGCGGAATAAGGCTTGCATTGAATAGAAAAAACGCCTGCGGAACGCACAGTCCACAGGCGTTTGTTATTATGTCAGATTACGCAAAAAAGCCTTCCATCAGCAGCAGCTCTAGCACCCGCGCCTCACGTTCAAACATCATGCGGTTATAGGGGCATTCGCCGACGTTGCGGTTCTTCTCAATTGCGATAGACGGATCGACCCACTCCAGCGTGTAGTGTTCCTTCGCTTCGTAGCCGTCCAACTGCTGCAAAACCGTTTTCGGTTCTGCTTCGCACAGATAGTAGAAGTTGTCCTGCACAAAGACTTCCCGCCTGTCGCGGTCGCTGCGCTGCGCGCGGTGAACATAGCCATAGGGACGGACGATGCTTTCAATCACAACCAGCCCGGCTTCCTCGCGTGTTTCGCGGATCATGGCTTGGACCGGGTCTTCGCCATTTTCGATCCCGCCGCCGGGAAACTTGTAGTAGTCATATTGCAAACTGTGGATCATGGCGACTTTGCCGCCGCGCAGGATGATGCTGCGGGCGGAGTTACGCACAAAGGCGCGCTCACAATCGTCATAATCCTTCAGATCCATCGAAAACAACAGGCGCATACGGGCGTTTCCTCCTTTTACGGCAAAATCAGTTCCATCGTCGTGCGCTGCACCTGAAAGCCCATCGCTTCATAGAACCGCACAGCGCTGTCGTTGCCTGCCCAAACGTTGAGCGTGACTTCATAGCAGCCGCGCTTTTCCGCTTCGGCCTTTACATATTCAACCAGTGCCTGCCCGACGTGCTGTCCGCGCGCAGGCGCGTCAACGCACAGGTCGTCGATATACAGCGATCGAAAGGGAACAAAAAGGTCAGTTTTCGGCGTCTCACGCCATTGGCAGAACGCGTAGCCCAGTACAGCGTCTTCGTCGTCCACGGCAACATAGACCGGCGTCTTTTCGCTTTGGAACATCGCTTCCAGTTCGGCGGGGCTGTACTTCGTTGTGCCCGAAACAAAGACGTCGGGCCGCAGCGCGGCGTGCACCTCGAGCACCTGCGAGAGCAGGTCCATCACCCTTGGGATATCCTTTTCCTGTGCTTTTCGAATCGTCATCGTTAACTCCTTCAAAAAAACGCCGCAGCGGCACCCTCGTGCTTCTGCGGCGCGTTTGCCGTTTCTTATTTGAGGTGGAACCGCTGCAGGTAGCTCTGGATCTTCTTCATCGGGTTCAGGTACGGGCTGAGCGTTTCGTCGTGGTTCAGCGCGTTGATGATGAGGGCGACATACTTGGAAAGATCGACCGAGTAGTACCACTCGCGTTCCAGCAGGTTCTCCGGCGTGTAGATCAGGTTCGTGGTGAAGATCTTGTCAAAATAGCCTTCCGCGTACGCTTCGTCGAAGCGCTCGACGCCGGAAGAGAACAGACCGAAGGTCGCGAAGACGAAGATGCGGCGCGCGTGCAGCGCTTTGAGCTGACGGCAGACGTCGATCATGCTGTCGCCGCTGGCGATCATGTCGTCCGCCACAATGACGTCCTTGCCTTCGACGTCGCTGCCGAGGAACTCGTGCGCGATGATCGGGCTGCGGCCGTTGACGACCTTGCTGTAGTCGCGGCGCTTATAGAACATACCGAGGTTGATGCCCAGCACGTGGGAGTAATAGACGCAGCGGCTCATTCCGCCTTCGTCGGGGGAGATCATCATGGTGTTTTCGGGCTGGAACTTGATGTCGTTGTTGACCGCTTTCGCGAGCGCCTTGATCATCTGATAGGTGGGGGAGACGCTTTCAAAGCCGATACCGATCGCGTTCTGAACGCGCGGGTCGTGCGCGTCGAAGGTGATGATGTTTTCCACGCCCATCGCTTCGAGCTCCTTGAGCGCGACGGCGCAGTCGAGCGATTCGCGCATCGAGCGCTTGTGCTGCCGGCCTTCATAGAGCATCGGCATGATGACGTTGATGCGCTTGGCCTTGCCTGCGCAGGCGGAAATGATACGTTTCAGGTCTGCAAAGTGGTTGTCGGGGCTCATGGGGACCTTCAAGGGGCTGCCGTCGGCGTCCCGGAGGTCATACATCTGGTAGGTTTCGAAATAGTTGAAGCAATCGGCGATGATGAACAGGTCGTAACCGCGGATGGAATCGTTGATTACGCATTTGCCCTCGCCCGTGGAAAACCGCGGAAATTCCACGCTGAGCAAATAGTTTTCTTTGTGGTACCCGTCAAAGACGATGGCGTTTTCGTGCTCGATCTCAAAGTCCTTGCGGCATGCGACGATCGCGTCGTTGATTTTCTGTGCCAACGCTTCGCTGCCGCGCAGCGCAATCAGACCGAGCTTACCCTGCGGAATATTTGTGAATTCCGACACTTTGATATTGGCCATAAGAAATGCCCCCCATTTCAAGTCCTTTGCGAATTCCCTCACGGCGATAGAATCCGTATCTTTATTTTACATGATATCGGTTCACGATTGCAAGGGGTATTGCTAAATTTACCGATAGAACTTCATTGTTCAAATCCGTCTGTTTTTCGTGTAATTTGACGAAGGTTTGATTTAGAGAAAAACCGGTCTGCAAAAACAGACCGGAATCGTTCTTATTTCGGCTCCACGATATGGACGTCCATCTGCGTGAAAGGGATGTGGACGCCGGCTTCGTCGAACGCCAGCTTGACGTTTTCCTGCATGGCGAAGAAGACGGCCCAGTAGTCCGGCGTGTTGCACCAGACGCGGCAGGCAAGGTCGATGCTGCTCGAGGAATGCGCGGCGACATAGACCTCCGGCAAGGGCTTTTTGAGCACCTTCTCGTTCTGCAGCGCCGTCTGCATGACAACGTCCTTCGCCTTGGCGATATCGTCGGCGTAGCTGATCGAGAACGTCAGATCGACGCGGCGCGTCTTTTCGGCGGAAAAGTTGATGATGCGGTTCTTCGTGATGTCGGAATTCGGGATGATGACCCGCTTGTTGTCGTAGGTCGTGATGATCGTCGTCATAAACCCGATCTCCGAAACGAAGCCGCCTTCGCCGCCGACCTCGACATAGTCGCCCGCCTTGAACGGGTGGTTGATCAGAATCTGCACGCCCGAAGCGAACTGGGACACGCTGTCCTGCAAGCCCAGACCGACCGCGACGCCCGCGGCGGAGAGTGCGGCGATCAGGGAATTGATCTTGATGAACATCGACAGCGCGATCAGCACGAACGTCAGCCGGATGATAAAGCGGACCATCTTCGCGATGAAGTTATAGACCGCGAAATCGACCTTGTGCCGTTTCATCCCCTTGATAATCAGCTTGGAGACAAGGCTCGCCAGGATGAACCCGGCCACGACGATCAGCACGGCGAGGATGATCTTCGGCAGCGCGGCCAGAAAGCTGTTCCAAAGGTCCCACTCTTTCCACAGTGTGGCAAAGTTTTTGACCGCTTCATCGGGCTTGACAAACTGACCGTTCTCATCCAGCAGAGGATTGGTTGTGGAGGCGGCTTCCAGCCCGACCTCCAGCAGACGTAATTTCACGATGCGGCACCTCCCTGAGGTTTTTTGTCATTATAGCATATTGCAGTGAAAACCGCAAGAAAAAAGTGCAGGTTTTATGCGTTTGTCAGTGCGTCGAGATTGCGCCGCATCAGCGAAAGGTAGGTTTCGCCGTTTTGGAAGTCTTCGCTTGCGATCACGTGGCACGACCACAGCGTCTGCACGCCGGCGCCGCAGCCTTCGGCGATGGTCTCAGCCACGTTGCCGGGGCTCAGATCGACCTTGAACACAGTCCGGATCCCCTCGGCCTTCGCTTTTTCAATCAGATAGCCGATCGTCGCGGGGTTTGCTTCGGTCTCCGCCGCGCAGCCGGGGAAGGCGGCATAGAACGTCAAACCGTATTCTTTTGCAAAATAGAGAAACGGGAACCGGTCGCCGACAAGGAACGACTGTCCCTGCTTTTCGTCGGCGAGGGCGCGGAACGCGGCATCGAGCTGCTGCAGCTTCGTTTGATATGCGTCGTTGTTCGCGCGGTAGTTGTTTTCGTTTGCTCTGTCCTCTTCGCACAGCGCGTCGCAGACCGCGGCGGCGATTTTCATCGCGTTCGGGACGCTGGTCCAGACGTGTTCGTCATATTCTGTTTCTTCGGCTTCCTCTTCCGCTTCGGACTGCATCCCGTCGAGGAGCTGTTCTTCCCTGAGCGCAACGCAGTCCATCATGCGCACGATCTGCGTTTTCGACCGGTCGATCGACGACAGTATCCCGTCGACCCAGGTGTCGGATTCCCCGCCGCCATAGACAAAGACGTCGCACCGACCGATGGCGTCGATGTCCTGCGGCGTCGGCTCAAAGGTGTGGCTCTCTTCGCCGGGTTTGAGCAGCATCGTGACGTCTGCATTGTCAAGCGCGATCTGCCGCGCGAAATCGTACGGCGCAAAGCCTGTTGCGACGACCTGCGGCTTCTCGTTGGCGGGGCGGCCTGTCGAGCCGAAAAACGGCAGTGCGAGCGCGCAAAGCAGCAGGAGCGCGAGCAGGACGCACAGCGGCTTTTTGAAGCGGTAGAGCCGGTTTTTTTCGCTGCAGCGCAGCACGGCGCCGAACAGCGCGAAAAACAGCAGCAGCACGATATTGACACAGACGACGGACGCGCCCGTCGGCGCCTCAAAGCGGACGGACACGAGCAGCCCGGTGAAGAAGCAGACGAGCGACACCGCGACGCTCATCGCGATCACCTTGCGAAAGCTCTTGCATACGCGCATCGCCGTGACCGTCGGGAAGATGATCAGGCTGGAGATCAGCAGCGCACCCATCATCCGCATCCCGACGACGATCGTGACTGCCGTCAGCGCGGCGAGGAGCATATTGTAGGCGGAAACCCGCGTGCCGGTCGCCTTGGCGAAGCTTTCGTCAAACGTGACGGCGAAGATCTCGTCATAGAACACAAAGAACAGCGCGATCACGGCGACGGACAGCACGACGGAAAGTACGACGTCCGCGCGGCTCATCGCGAGGATGGAGCCGAACATATAGTTGTAGATATCGACGTTCATGCCCGTCGTCATCGACGTGACCATCACGCCGACGGCGAGCGCGCCCGTGGAGATCAGCGCGATCGCGGCGTCGCCTTTGAGAAAGCCTTTTTCATTCATCGCGAGCAGCGCGAACGCGGCGAGGATCACGATCGGGATCGAGAAATACAGCGGCGCAATATTGGCGGCGCAGGCGATCGCGAGCGCGCCGAACCCGACGTGGGAAAGCCCGTCGCCGATCATCGAGAATCGCTTGAGTACCAGCGACACGCCGAGCAGCGCGCAGCAAAGCGAGATCAGGCTACCGACCGCGAGGGCGCGCAGCATAAAGCCGTGGGAAAACAGAAACGACAGCGTCTCAGGCATGGCTCTCACCTCCCGTAAAGGCGCGGTAAACGCCGCTTTCGAGATACGCTTTCTTCGTCCCGAAGAAGGCGCCGTCGCCCTTCATGTGCAGGATATGCGTCGCGAGCGACAGCGCGTCCTGCAGGTCGTGGGAGACCATAATAATCGTGATCCCGTAATCGCGGTTGATGCGGCGGATCAGCTTATAGAACTCCGCCGTCGCGAGCGGATCGAGCCCGGAGACCGGCTCGTCCAGCAGCAGAAGCGTCCCCGTGGCGCAAAGCGCCCGCGCGAGCAGCACGCGCTGCTGCTGTCCGCCGGAAAGCTCACGGTAGCAGTGGTTCTGAAAGGCGAGCATGTCCAGCTTTTCGAGATTGTCGCGTGCTTTTTGGCGCAGCTGTTTGCTGTAAAAGAGACTGTGCCCCTTCGACGACAGACAGCCGGAGAGCACGACTTCAAAGACGCTCGCGGGAAAGTCCCGCTGCGCCGTCGTCTGCTGCGGCAGATAGCCGACCTGTTTCGCGGTCAGTCCGTCGCCATAGTGCAGGTGGCCGCTCTCGGTCTCCTTGAGCCCGAGGATCGCCTTGATCAGCGTGCTTTTGCCGCTGCCGTTCTCGCCGACGATGCACAGCAGATCGCCCTTGTTGACCTGAAACGTCAGATCCTGCGCGACGATCCGGTTCTCGTAGCCGAGCGATACGTTTTTGCAATCAATCAGCGCCATGACGGTTCTCCTTCTTCAAACAGTCTTCGCACAGTCCGTACAGCAGCGAGCGCCGGTTGTCGATCTGAAAGCCGTGGTGTTCGAGGACGTGTTCGTTGACGCCCGCCATCACATCGCAGTCCAGATGGATGAATTTGCCGCAGGAGACGCATTTGAGGTGCAGGTGACTGTCGCAGTCACGGTGCGGCTCCACCGGCTGAAACGTGGCGCTTTGGCCGCGTCCGGCGGTGAATTTGCGGACAAGCCCGCTTTCCACCAGCTTGTCCATCCAGCGGTAGACCGTCGTTTTCCCGATCGGCGCTCCCTGCTTGTGCAGCAGCGCCGTCCATTCCTCGATCGTCAGGGCGCGTTCGCTGTTCTCGCGCAGGACGCGCAGCAGCGACTGCTTTTGTTTCGTTTTGTATTCGTTGCCGGGCAAGGAAATCGCCCTCCTTCTAAATGAAACTGAAATTCAATTTCATATTATAGTCCGGTCCTGCCGGTTTGTCAAGCCTTTTCGGCGGGGACGATCCCGAGTTTTTGAAAGAACGCCGCGCTGCTTTTCCCCGCGGGGCGGTTGAAGCGCCCGAGCCCATACAGGCAATCCGGCTCGCCGAGCGTGACCGTATTGACCTGCTCTTCGCACGTCATCGTCGAAAGAAAGCCGCAGTCCTTCGCGATCTGTGTCGTCGCCGGACTGAACGCGCCGTAGGGGTAGACGAGCGCCGTCGGCGTCGCGCCCGTGTTGGTTTGGATCGCTTCCTGGTTCCTTTGCAGGTCCGCCGTCAGCATCGCGCGGTAGTTTTGTTCGCTTTCGCCCGGCAGCTGCGCTAGCCCGCGGCGGCCGTTCTTTTTGTTGCTGTGCAGGTCATAGCTGTGGCTTTGCAGTTCGAACCGGCCGCTGTCTTTTAATCGCCGCAGCGCGTCCCACGAGAGCGAGGCGTAGCGGACGTTCCGGTCGCCGCTGTCGGTGTAGGTCTGCGCGAACTGCCCGACGACGGACAGCACCGCTTTCATATCGGTTTTTTCCAGCAGCGGCAGCACATAGTCCTCCGCACTCTGATAGCCGTCGTCGAACGTCAGCATGACGATCTTTTCCGGCAGGTCCCGTTCGCCGCGCACGAACGACACGAGATCGTCAACAGTGACGCTCCGGTAGCCGCACGACTGCAGGTACTGCAGATCCTGTTCGAGCTGCTGCACCGGCAGCACATAGCGTCCCGCGCGGGCTTTGTCCGGCAGGACATGGTGATACATCACGATCGGCAGCCGCCGCGTCTCGGGGGCAGAAAGGACCTGCCGCGTCGGGTCGGCACGCAGCGCGAACACGAACAGCACGCAAACCAGAACCGCCAGCAAAGCCGCGATATGGATCTTTCTGAGTCTGAAAATCAAGTCGATCAACTCCGTTTTGGTTTTTCCAGATATATATGCGGCGCCTTCTTTTGAAATTCCCGCGCGAACGGTTGATTTTGCGGCGGAAATATAGTATAATATTTTTCTTACCAAACTCTTTTACAGGAGGACAGCTATGGCAGTTCATCTGATTTATAAATCGCTCCCGACCGTCGCGCTGCGCGGCGTGGTGGTCTTTCCCGGGATGCGGCTGCATTTTGAGATTGCCCGCGACAAGTCGATCCGGGCGATTCAGACCGCTGTGAGCGATGGGCAAAAGGTGTTCCTTGTAACGCAGCGCAGCGTCGCTGTCGAGGACCCCGACCGCGCCGATCTCTTTGAGATGGGCGTTATCGCCACGATCAAACAGGTCGTGCATTCGCCGGACAGCAAGGGCGCCCGCGTGATCGTCGAGGGCATATCCCGCGCCGTGATCACCGACTTTATCAAAGGCAACGCCTACCTCGTCTCCGACGTCAAAGAGCGCCGCAGTACGTCGATCCGCTCCGCGAACGCCGACTATGTCGACGCGCTGATCCGCAAGACGAAGGCGATCTTTGAAGAATACATCGAGCTGACCGAAAAGAAAGCGCCCGACGTGGCGCTCGAGGTCTATCTCAGTCAGGATCCGGGCCATCTCGCCGACTTCATCGCCGGCAACGCGCTGTCGAACTTTGAGGACCGCCAGCGGGTGCTCGAGGAGCTCAACCCGATCAAACGGCTCGAGCTGCTTTGCGCGATCCTCTCGCACGAGATGACCATCTACCGCATCGAGGACCAGATCGACCAGAAGGTGCAGGACGCGATGGACCAGAACCAGCACGAGTACTACCTGCGCGAACAGCTCAAGGTGATCTCCGACGAGCTGGGCGACACCGACGACGGCGTCGGCGAAGCGCAGGCGTACCGCGAGCGGATCCTTTCGCTCTCTTTGCCGGAGCCGATCGAAAAGAAACTGCTCAAGGAGGCTGTCCGCCTCGGCAAGATGCAGAGCACTTCGCCCGACGCGAACGTGATCCGCACCTATCTTGACGCGTGTCTCGATCTCCCGTGGAACCAGTATACCGAAGACAAGCTCGACCTTGACCGTGCCCGCGAAGTGCTCGACCGCGACCACTACGGGATGGAAAAGATCAAGGAGCGCTTTCTCGAAATGCTCGCCGTCCGCGCGCTGACCGACAAAACGCGGGCGCAGATCATCTGCCTCGTGGGACCGCCGGGCGTCGGCAAAACGTCGATCGTGCGCTCCGTGGCGGAGGCGATGGGCCGCAAGTACGTCCGCATGTCGCTCGGCGGCGTGCGCGACGAAGCCGAGATCCGCGGCCACCGCAAGACCTATATCGGCGCGATGCCGGGCCGGATCGCCGCGGCGCTGACACAGGCGGGCTCGATGAACCCGATCATGCTGCTCGACGAAGTGGATAAACTCGGCGCCGACTACAAAGGCGACCCCTCCGCGGCGCTGCTCGAAGCGCTCGACCCGGAACAGAACAACACCTTCCGCGATCATTTTTTGGAGTTCCCACTCGATCTGAGCCGCGTGCTGTTTATCACAACGGCGAACGACGCCGCGACGATTCCCGCGCCGCTGTATGACCGGATGGAAGTGATCGAACTGCCGTCCTACACCGCGCAGGAAAAGTTCATGATCGCCAAAGAGCATCTGATTCAAAAACAGCTGGCGCTGCACGGGCTGACGGCCGCAAAGCTGCGCATACGCGACGACGTGATCAAAACGCTGATCGCGGGCTATACCCGCGAAGCCGGCGTGCGGCGGCTGGAACAGCTGCTGGCGTCCGTCTGCCGCAAGGGCGCCGTTCGGCTGGCAAAGAGCGGCAAGCGCAGTCTGACGGTCAACGTGCCGCTGCTTGAAGAAATGCTCGGACCGCCGAAGTATAAAGAAGAACTCCCGATGAAGACCGATCTGGTCGGCGTCGTCAACGGGCTCGCTTGGACGAGTGTCGGCGGCGAACTGCTGCAGGTGGAAGCCGTCACGATGGACGGCACCGGCAAGCTCGAGCTGACCGGCTCGCTCGGCGACGTGATGAAGGAATCCGCAAAGACGGCGCTGAGCTTCGTCCGCTCGGTTGCCGCCCGCTACAAGATCGATCCGCGCGTTTTTAAGGAGCGCGATATCCATATCCATGTGCCACAGGGCGCCGTCCCGAAGGACGGTCCCTCCGCCGGCGTCACGATGGCGACGGCGCTGCTGTCCGCGCTGACCGGGCGCGCCGTTCGCCGCGACCTTGCCATGACGGGCGAGATCTCGCTGACCGGCCGCGTGCTGGCGATCGGCGGACTGAAGGAAAAGACGATTGCGGCGTACCGCAGCGGTATCAAAGTCGTATTGATCCCGCAGGAGAACGAAAGCGACCTGTGGGAAGTGGACCCCGTTGTGAAAGAGAACGTGGAATTCCTGCCGGTGGACCGGCTCGAAGACGTCTTCCGCGCGGCGCTGCTGCCGGAACAGGTCGCCAAAAAAGGGGAGGCACTGCCGCCGGTCGTGCCCGCCCCGGGACAGCCGAACCGCAAATCCATCGCGCAGTGAGGAACCAAAATGAAAATTGACAACGCTGTATTCGAATGCGCCGCCGGCACGGCGCAGCAGCTGATCGCGTCCGATCTGCCGGAGGTCGCATTTGCCGGTCGGTCCAACGTCGGCAAATC
>JAFYDS010000151.1 GCA_017544665.1 Clostridia bacterium
ACGGCGTGCGATTAACCTGCATGGCCGACGGGGCGCTGCTGAAAAGTATCTCCCCGTCGCTTTTAGACTCGCTGTTCGACAACGCGATCGACAATGCAATGGAGGCCGTGCTGCGGCTCGACGATCCCGAAAGCCGCCTGGTGGCATTGACCGTCTCGCGCGAAGGAGAGCTTGCCGAGATCGTCGTGCGCAACCTTTATGATGCTTCGTCCGACGATGCCGTGACCGCCAAAGCCGACAAAAACCGTCACGGCTACGGCATCGCGTCGATGAAAACGGCTGCCGAGCGCTGCGGCGGCACGCTGATGATCGACCGGAGCGACGGCATCTTCACGCTGACCGTGCGCATCCCCGCCGCGTAAGGGATCATTCAAAACAACAAAGAAGCAGGTTTTCGCCTGCTTCTTTGCGTATACCGTTTATTTAATTGGTGTAGTTGTCGAAATAGCCCTGCACGAGCACGACCGGTGTGCCCTTGTCGCCGGAGCCGGAGGTGAGGTCGCACAGCGAACCGATCAGGTCGGTCAGCTGCCGCGGCGTGGTGCCCTCGGACGCCATCTGACCGACAAGGTCGTGATCCTTCTTGCGGATGCTCTCGGAGATCGCTTCGCGCAGCGCGTCGCCGGACAGCTCCTTATAGTCGTTGTCGGCAAGGTACTTGAGCTTCAGCTCGTTCGGCGTGCCGATCAGACCGCTCGTATAGGCCGGGCTGACGACCGGGTCCGCAAGCTCCCAAATCTTGCCCTGCGGATCCTTGAACGCGCCGTCGCCGTAAATCATGACTTCGACATTCTTGCCGGTCGCGTCCTTGATCTTGCGCTGGATGCTCGAAACGACGGGCATGCAGTCGCGCGGAAAGAGCTTCACGGTGTCCTCGGTGGCCTTGTTGGAGCCGAGCAGACCGCAGAAATCATTGTAGCCGCTGCCGTGGATCGGGGCGTTCAGGATATCGTCAAGCCCGCAGACCACATGCGCGCCCGCCGCCTTCAAGATGCGCTTGGTTCTCTGGCGGGTGTGGATATCGCAGGTCAGCACGTTCTTCGTGTAGGAGAGGATCGCGCGCGGATTGTTCGCAAAGATGATCTCCACCTCCGCGCCGCTTTCCTTGACGAGATCGCCGTAATACTGCACGTAGTCCACGCCGGTGAACGGATGGCGGTTGACGCCGAACAGCTCGCGGTATTTGGCAAGCGTCAGCACATCGGAATACGGGTTCACACCCGCTTCGTCGAGCTGATCGAGGCTCACAAGCTCGTTGCCGACCTCGTCGGACGGGTAGCTGAGCATCAAAACGATCTTCTTGGCGCCCTTGGCAATGCCTCTGAGGCAGATCGCAAAACGGTTGCGCGAGAGAATCGGGAAAATGACGCCGACGGTCTCCCCGCCGAGCTTTTTGCGCACGTCTGCGGCAATGTCGTCCACGGTCGCATAATTGCCCTGCGCACGCGCCACGACCGATTCGGTGACGGCGATCACGTCGCGGTCACGAATGCCGAAGCCGTCGCTCTTGGCGGCGTCCAAAACGCTCTCGGTCACGATGGCGGCAAGGTCGTCGCCCTCACGAATGATCGGGCAGCGAATCCCGCGGGAAATGGTTCCGACGTATCTCTTGGCTTCCATACTTAAAAAGACTCCTTTCAAAGGGGCTTTGCCCCGTCAAAATCCGTAAACATTATACGATATTGCGGCTATCCGCACAAGTAAAAACCGTATAAAGGCAACCGCTTCGGTTATGCCAAAAACCGAACGGAGCGTTGCTTTTTAGAGATACGCCCCGGTTGCACTTCATGCTTTTCCTGTCAAACGACCCGGCGCAGCATAAATGAATGCGCCCCGCAAAAGCGGGGCGCAGGTTGACGCATCGTATTCGGTCAGGGCTTCAGCTCGCGGTAGAGCTCGGCGTATTGCTTGGCGGAATTTTCCCACGAAACGTCCTTCTGCATATCGCGCACGACCATTTCGTCCCAACGCGTCCGGTCGGTGAAGTAGACCGTCTTGGAGCGATTGATCGCGTCGAGCAGCAGACCGGTTTCATAACGGTCGAACGTGAAGCCGTTGCCCTCGTCGGTGTACTGGTTATAGGGCTGCACAGTGTCCTTGAGGCCGCCGGTTTCGCGCACGATCGGCACGGTGCCGTAGCGCATGGCAATCAGCTGTGTGAGGCCGCACGGCTCGAACAGCGACGGGACGAGCAGCGCGTCGGAACCCGCATAGATCAGATGGGCGCGGCCTTCGTCATACATGATGTTCGAGCAGACGCTGCCCTTATACGCGTTCTCGAAATAACGGAACGAATCCTCATAACGAGGATCGCCGGTGCCGAGAACGACGACCTGCGTGTTGCCGTCAATCAGCTGCGGCAGGATCGCGTTGACAAGGTCAAGACCCTTCTGGTCGGTCAGACGCGAGATCAGACCGATCACGTACTTGTGATCGTCAACGTCGAGACCGAGCTGCTCCTGCAGAGCGCGCTTGTTGGCTTTCTTATCCAGAAGAACTGTTTCCGCGTT
Organism: Clostridia bacterium; assembly: GCA_017544665.1. GTDB lineage: Bacteria > Bacillota > Clostridia > Oscillospirales > Acutalibacteraceae > UBA6857. The sequence goes on from JAFYDS010000151.1 coordinate 2,511, forward strand.
GTAGCCCTTTTCGAGCTTGCTGTCGGTCATCGGATCCCACTGCTCCACGTCGATGCCGTTTACGATGCCGCGGAGCTTATAGGAATGGTGACGCAGGTGCGCGTCGAGACCGTCGCCGTAGAACGGAGTCTGGATCTCGCCCGCATAGGTGTTGGATACGGTCGTGATCATGTCCGCATACGCAAGACCTGCCTTGAGCATGTTCGCATCCTGATAGCCGGTCTTGAACACGTCGATGTTGAAGACGGAATCAGGTAGACCGGTCCAATACTTCAGCGTCGGGATATTGTAGACGCCCTGGAACCGGAGGTTGTGGATCGTCAGTATTGTCTTGGCGCCTGCAAGCTGCGTGTTGGCAAACAGCGTCTTGAGGTATACCGGGACGAGAGCGGCCTGCCAGTCGTGGCAGTGGATGATGTCCGGCACCCAGTTCATATAGTTCAGTGCGGCAAGCGCGGCCTTTGCAAAGTAGCAGAACTTCGGGATGTCGTCCACAAGGTTCGTGTACGGGTTGCCGTTCGAGAAGAATTCCTCGTTGTCGATGAAGTCATACACGACGCCGTCCTGAATGTACTCCATAATGCCGACATAGAACGAGCGGCCGTCCGAGCACAGATCCATTTGGAACGCACCGCGGTAAATCGTCTTCTCCTGCCACTTCTGCGGAATGCACTTATAGCGCGGCAGAATCACCTTGACGTCGCAGTTCTGCGGGATCAAAGCGCGCGGCAGCGCATACATCACGTCGCCCAAACCGCCGGTCTTGATGAACGGATAGCATTCCGAGCCGATGAACGCAACGCTTCTGCGCGGCTGCGGCAGCTCGGCTTCCTTAGCGGGTTCTTCAACAACAGGCGCCGCTTCAACGGCTTCCTTAGCGGGTTCTTCAACAACAGGCGCCGCTTCAACGGCTTCCTTCACGGTCTCGACCGCTTCCGCAGCCTTTTCCACAACGGCTTCGACGACGGTCTTGGCAGTCTCGGCTGCCTCAACCGACTTCTCTTCGACTTTCTTCGCAAACGCTTCGATGGGCTGAATGTCCTCGGGCTTTACGGCAGCGAGCTTTTCGGTCATTTTCTTTTTCACGGAGGCTTTCTTTTGAGACGCTTTCTTTGCAGCGACCTTGGCGGCCTTCTCGACCTTTTCCGCAGTCGCTTCCGCAGCGGTCTCCACGGCCTTCGCCGTTTTTTTCACAGCCTTTTCGGCGGCAACGACGGTCTTGTTGGCGACAACGTCCGGATCCGCCATGACTTTCTTTCTTGACATAAACTGTATCTCCTTAATTCTGTAAACAGATGATAGTTGTGTTTTTCCTTTCGGCAACGTGTCCGCAAAGGAGGGACAACCGTCGCCCGACCTTCATTATATGCGGAACAGAAAAAATGTCAATAACACTACCCCCATTTTTTACGAAACCGCCAAAACGCAAGCGTTTTCGAACGTTTCCGTCATATAAAAACGGACGCATAAAGCGTCCGCGCGATGACAGAAAACTAATCTTTGGGGACAAGGTCGATCACAACGTACTCCGAAAATGTCCCGGTCTTGAACGGGATCGCCCAGCCCGAGATGCCGGAGGTCACGACAAAATC
>JAFYDS010000152.1 GCA_017544665.1 Clostridia bacterium
AAGCTGATTCAGGATCCGGAACCCGAGCCCGCGTTCCAGCTCCGAGATGTGCTTTTTGCGCGGTCTGTCGTCATTGCGGTCCGTGTTGTCCATGCGAACGCAGAGGTACGGCGCACGGTATTCGACCTGCAGCGCGATCTCCGCGTCCGGTACATTCGCACAGGCTTCGGCAGCGTTGTCCAGAAGATTGCCGAACAGGCAGATGAGCTCGGGATCGGGAATGCCGATGTCGGCGGGCATTTCAACCGTGCATGTCATACGGACGCCGTGCTCGCAGGCTTCCTCCATCCGGTGGCTGAGAAAGCTTGCAACGACGCGGTTCTGACACTGGGGGAGAACGTCGGCAAGATGCGTTTCGGAAAGCGCATCGGCGCAGCGCAGCGCATCCTCGCGACGTTCCTCGGCGACAAGACACGCAAACCGTTCCCGCGCTTCGTTGAGCGCCGCGCGCATCGAAACGGCCTTTTCATAATCGTCCGCAAGCGCGGCATAGCAGCGATCCTGGCGCGCGCATTCCTCCTCCAGAAGCCGGACCTTCGCCGCGTCGCTTGAAGCGGAGGCGGCGCTGCGAAAGAGTTGAAACAGCAGAAAATCCGACGCCACGCACAGCAGCGTCACGAATACCGTCTGTGCGGCGAGGGCGCGGTCCATTTCGCGCCAGAGGACGGTCATGAGGTATACGAGCAGCAGGGTCTGACTGATCGGGAAGAGCAGAAACAGCAGTGTCTGCGAAAACTGCAGTTCGTACTCGCTGCGCCGTTTGAGAGAGAGCCCGGCGACGATCAGCAGCGACAGCAGCACCAGATTCAGCGCAAGACTCAGCATGTAACCCCAGATACTGACGAGGGTCGTTTCCTCTCCGACAGGCGCAGGGGCGGCGATCGCATACGCCGCAAGGTCTGCCAGAAGCTCGATCAGGACGATCATCATCCAAATGAGCAGCTTTTCGCGCAGCTTTCCGTCGAACAGCAGCAGCGGAACCAGGATCATGACCGCTTCGCCGACCAGAAAACGGACGATGGAGTACGCATGCGTCAGACACATGACGGTGAGATAATACAGAAGAAAGCCGATCGCTCCGTACAGCAGCGTGCGCCGCAAAGGAAACTTTTTGGGCAGCAGAAAACAGTACGGCATCATCCAGCAGAACCAGATGATGAGGTTGAATACGTGATGATACCAGGGCCAGCCGCTCATACCGCCGCTCCTTCCCGCAGAAGAAGGACCGCCGTTTCGGTCCCCTGCGCATCGCGGACGGACAGATCGCCCGCGTAGCGCTCCGCAAGCCGTTTGAGCACGACAATCCCGGTCGGTTCCGTTTCACGCGGAATGCGGTGCGGCGCGCGTGCAAAGGCGGGTTCGACCTTGAGAATCAGAAACGGTTCCGCGTAAACCGCATGAAGCGTGATCTCCGTACCGTGCCGTTCCCGGCAGCAGGCGGCTGCGTATTCAATCAGGTGATCGAGCGCGGCAATCAGATCGCCGTTCGGAATGTGCAACGCGGCGGGAAGAGAAAGGTCGAGCCTGAGCGTGAGACCTTCTTTTGCAAGATCGGCAAGCTTCTGAGAGAGAAACAGGTCCGCAATCGGATGCGCGCAAAGCGGCGCGGACGCGGCGGAGAGGCTTTCTTTGCGCAGCTGCTCGGCATAAGCGGAAGCCTTGCCGGGATCGTCCGCAAGGAGAATTTTCACGGTATATACATGATTCCTGAGGTCGTGCCGAAGCTGCCGGATGCGTTCACAGTATTCCGCAACCTGTCGATAATAGACCGTCTGCGCTTTGATCTGCCGGTTCAGCGCGTCATAACGCGTCCGCAGCGCGGCGCTTCGCGCGACCGAACGGACGCCGAACGCCAAAGCAACGTCCGCACCGAGACAGAGCACGACAGCGAGCAGCAGATAGATTGCCTGACGATATCCCGCGTCGTCCGCAGGCAATGAACGGTCGATCAGAAAATACTGACACAGGGGGAACGGCAGGAACAGCAGCCAGACGAGATTCGTCCGGCGGTCGTCGCCGCGGCGCAGGAGAATCCGCATCAAGATCGATACTGCGCACATCGGGATCACACCCGTAAACAGAAGAATCAGTGAGAAGCAGCAAAGCTGCGGAAACGTCAGGGAAAACACAGTCGACGGGGATCTGTCGGGCAGCAGCGTGAGGACGGCGATCATGAAGGAAACGACCGCACCGCAAAGATGCGCCGCGGCGGCCGCAAGCCGGATGTGCGGCGCTTCGCCGGAAAACAGCACAGCCCATGCGAGAAAGAGCGCGGCCGAGATCAAAACGGGCAGGAACTTCAGATCC
>JAFYDS010000153.1 GCA_017544665.1 Clostridia bacterium
CGCGTCCGCGTTGTCCGCAAGCGCCTGCGCGATCTTTCTGGTGCCGTTGGCAAAGTTGGAGAACTCGCTCACGCCCATCGGCCCGTTCCAGATCACGGTCTTGGCGTCTTTGATCGCCGCCGCGAACAGCTCGATGGTCTTTTCGCCGATGTCAAGACCCATCCAGCCGTCCGGAATATCATCGGAATCGACGATCATGTATTCGGTATCTTCCTTATATTCCTTGCCGACGATGTTGTCGATCGGAATCAGGAACTTGACGCCCTTGGCTTCGGCTTTTTCCATCATCTCTTTCGCAAGGTCAATCTTGTCCGCTTCGAGCAGCGAGGTGCCGACCGTGTGGCCGAGCGCGGCGAAGAAGGTGTACGCCATGCCGCCGCCGACGATCAGGGTATCGACCTTCTCCATCAGGTTGGTGATGACGCCGATCTTATCGGAGACCTTGGCGCCGCCGAGGATCGCGACGAGGGGTCGCTGCGGGTTTTCCAGCGCGCCGCCGATGTATTCGAGTTCCTTTTGGATCAGGAAACCGCAGACAGCGGGCAGATAATCGGCAACGCCGGTGGTGGAGGCGTGGGCGCGATGCGCCGAGCCGAACGCGTCGTTGACATAGATCTCAGCAAGAGAAGCGAGCTTCTTGGCAAATTCGGGGTCGTTTTTGGTCTCTTCCGCATGGAAACGGACGTTTTCGAGCAGGAGGACTTCGCCTTCCTTGAGATCGGCGGCAAGGCTCTGCGCGCTTTCGCCGACGACGTCCTTCGCCATCTTGACCGGACGGCCGAGCAGTTCGCTCAGACGCACGGCAACGGGAGCTAGCGAGTATTCGGGGTTGAATTCACCCTTGGGTCTGCCGAGGTGGGAGCAGAGAATCAGCTTCGCGCCGTTGTCAAGCAGGTATTGGATCGTGGGCAGGGAAGCGACGATACGCTTGTCGCTGGTGATCACGCCGTTTTCCATTTTCACGTTGAAGTCGCAGCGCACGAGCACCTTTTTGCCCTTCACGTCGATGTCTTTGACACTTTTTTTGTTGAGTACGTTCATAGTCTCTTTCCTTTCGATTTTATGTTGAATTATTTTTTGACATAATAATCAACGTATATTCTATAACAAAAATATTCTTTTTGCAAGCCTTTTCAAGAATTTTATAGCCTTGTTTTTACGTTTTCGGTTTTTCCTTGTAAAGCAGAGGAAAACGTGCTATACTATTTGTGAAAAATGACTTCTTTTTAGAAAGGGGAAGCCCCGTATGGAACTGAAAAAGATCTGCAAAGGGACGCAGTTCGCGTTTCACCAGTCCGCGCAGAGCAAGTCAACTGTGTTGTCGTTGTCTTTGCTCGCGCCGCTCGATGAAAAGACCACGGCGCGCGCGCTGCTGCTGCAGCTGCTTGCCCGCACGACAAAACAGTACCCGACGACCTATCTGATGAACCGCCGCCTTGCTTCGCTCTACGGCGCGACGATTTCACCGCAGGTGGATAAGCAGGGCGAGATGCAGGTGCTTTCGCTCGTGCTGCAGTGTCCCGACGACCGCTTCGCGTTGGAAAACGAACCCATCTGCGCCGACGCGGTAAACCTGCTGTGCGACTGTCTGCTGCTGCCGGACGTCACGCCGGACGGATTCAAAGAGGAGAACGTGCGCCGCGAAAAAGAACTGCTGCGCCAGAAGATTGACAGCCGATCTGACGACAAGCGTCGGTACGCAATGGACCGGCTGATTGAGGAAATGTGCAAGGATGAGCCCTACCGCCGTATCCCGATCGGAGACAAAGCCGAGATCGATGCGATTACCGGAAAGGAGCTCTTCGACCTTTGGAAAGATCTGATGCTGCACGCGCATGTGCTCGTCAGCTTTGTCGGTTCCACCCAGCCGAAAACGCTTCAGGAAACGCTCAAAGCGCGGCTCGGCGCGATCGAAAAAAAGGATCTCCCGGAGCTGCGCACGGAGTTTCTGACTGAAAGCTACGGCTCGCAGACAGTTCGTGAAGCGCAGGACGTCAAACAGGGCAAGCTTGTGATCGGTTACCGCGCCGGGATGACCTACGAGATGGACAACTACGCCGCGATCCGCCTGATGACGGCGATCTTTGGTGGTGGGACATTCTCGAAGCTGTTTATGAACGTCCGCGAAAAGATGAGCCTTTGCTATTACTGCAGCGCGCGGCTGGTGCGCCACAAGGGGTTGCTGATTGTGGAAAGCGGGATCGAGCCGGAGAACGCCGAAAAAGCGCTGGACGCCATCCGGCACGAACTCGACGCCGTGCGCGCAGGAGACTTTACGGACGAGACGCTCGAACAGGCGAAGCGCTATCTGCGCGACAGCTTCCGCTCCGTGACCGACAGCAACTATTCCACGCTGTCCTGGCTGCGCCAGTTCGGCGCGTCTGCCGTCTTCCAGACGCCAGAGGAACTCGCCGACGCCATCGACGGCGTCAGTCGGGAGGAAGTCATTCTTGCGGCGAACCTTGTTTCGGAAGACACCGTTTATATTCTCGACGAGAGCGGGAAGGAGGCGTAAACGATGGAAGAGAAATGCATCCGCAGCGAGCTGCTCGGCGAGCAGTATTATGAGATCAAACATCAAAGCGGCCTGACTGTGCTCGTGATGGAGCAGCCGCAGTGCACCGGCGCGTTCGCCATGTTCGGCACGCGTTATGGTTCGGTCGAAACCTGTTTCAAGCTGGAAAGCGAAGACGATTACACTTGCGTGCCGGAGGGAATCGCGCACTATCTGGAGCACAAGCTCTTTGAAAGTGAAGAACTTGACGCGTTTGAGCGCTTTGCGAAGACCGGCGCCTCCGCCAACGCCTTTACGTCGTTCGACAAGACGTGCTATCTGTTCCAGTGCGCCGACCGGGTGGAAGAAAACCTCGAGATCCTGCTCGACTTCGTCAAGCATCCCTATTTCACAAAAGAGACCGTGCAAAAAGAGCAGGGCATTATCGCGCAGGAGATCCGGATGTATCAGGACAATCCGGACTGGGCGCTTGGCTTCAATCTCTATCGGGCGATCTATCATAAGAATCCCCTCCGCATTGATATTGCAGGCACAATTGAATCCATTGCGCAGATCACGCCGGAGCTGCTTTACAGCTGTTACCGGACATTCTACAACCATTCCAACATGGTACTCGCCGTGGCGGGCAACGTGACAAAAGCGCAGGTGCTCTCTGTCTGCGATAAAGTGCTGCAAAAGGAAGAACCGGTGTGCTTTGAACAGATTGTGCCCGAAGAGCCGGAGACCGTCGCACAGCCGTACATTGAGGCGGTCATGCCGGTCGAACTGCCGAAGTTCGAGCTTGGCTTCAAGCAGCCCGCGCTGCCGATTCTGCGCGACTGCAAAGAGCGCGTCAGTATGGATATCCTGCTTGAGATCATCGCGGGCAAGCTGTCGCCGCTGTACCATGAACTGCTGGAACAGGGGTTGATCAATCCGTCGTTCTACACGTATTATTTAACGGGACGCGGCTTCGCTCTGCCGACCTTTGTCGGCGAAAGCAACGACCCCGAACGTGTCCGCGCGGCGATTCTGGCACGTATTGAAGAACTGCGGCAGAACGGGATCTC
>JAFYDS010000154.1 GCA_017544665.1 Clostridia bacterium
AACACCGGCGGCATGAACATCACCCGCGTGGCGACCGACTTTTTCGCGATGGATATCGTTTATGACCCGTTTGTCCCGGCCGACAAGATTCTGGTCGCTGACATTGCCGGCTGCGCGCCTGTGTTCCAGGACGTCCCGGGTAAAGGTCTGCTCTTCCTGGAAGACCTTGCCAAGACCGGCGCATCCGAACGCAAGCAGCTGTATGGCGAAATCGGTCTTGACCACGGTCCGGCCTTCCTGCACGGCACGATCACCGGCCTTGAGATTCCGGCATAACAATGGAATTCAAGTTCATTGTGACACACAAATGCGCTTTTGGCGGCTTTTGGGACGGGCAGCGTGTCGTTCGTGAGATCGAAGTCACAAGCCCGGAAGAGGCGGCAAAATTAGAGCAGGAAGGTCATACCGTGCAGCGCGTGTCGCAGAGCGTGGACCTTTCCGGCATGAATCTTGCAGAGCTTCGAGCCTTCGCCGCAGAGCGCGGCATTGACCTTGCCGGCGCGAAAACAAAAGCGCAGGTCCTTGCAAAGATCGAGGCGGAACAGCACTAAGGAGGAAGCAGATGGACATCAGAGAAGAAACGGCGCGCCTTCTGGAGGAACTCGGCGTCCTTGGCGTCAGTCAAGATGACTTTATTCTTGATTTTGCGGTCAAGCACGCCGAGGAAATCATTCTGACAGACATCAACCACAAGGAAATGCCGGAAGGACTGAGCTATACCTTTGTTTGCATGGCTGCCGGATTATATCTGCAGGACATGAAGGCCGCCGGCCGGCTGCAGCTTGAGAGCGTAGATCTTGCAGATACGCCTGCGAAGCAAATCAAAGAAGGCGACGTGCAAGTCACCTTTGCAGCAGCGTCGGATGGTAGTCTGACGCCGGAAGCGCGGCTTGACGCTCTGATCCGTAAGCTCACCTGGCCGGATCCTTCTACGCTGACACGGTATAGGAGGTTGTCATGCTGACACCGAAAGAATATGCTGCGGCGCTCCGGTCGCTGTGGTGCGACCGCTGCACCGTGACCATTAAGCGCAAAACAGAAACACCAGGCGGCAGGACGGTGCAGACGAACGAAACGCTGTTTGCAAACGTGCCTTGCCGCCTGAGTTTTAAGAGCATTGAAGTGACCGAAGAAAGCAGCAGCGCCGCCTGCACCGTTCAGGCGACGGTGTTGCTGCTGGATCGGCAGTATTCGGTGCCGGCAGGTTCGATCATCACTGTGCAGCATGAGGGCATGACCGGCGAATATGAGCGCTCCGGTATTCCGGCGGTCTATTCGGTGCATCAGGAAATACCGCTCAAGCTCCGAAAGGAGTGGACGTGATGGGCAACGTGAAGGCAGATCTTCGCGAGCTGAAAAAACTGCAAGCCAAGATGGAAAAGTTTCAAGGGCACGACGCCGAGCGGAAAAAGTTCTGTGAGGATTGCTCAAAAGAACTGGCCGCCCGGTTGCTTGCCCTTGTGATCAAGCGCACGCCGGTTGACACCGGTCATCTGCGGCGCGGTTGGACCGGCGGCGAAAACAAGAACGCGAAAGCGTATGCAGAAGGCTGCAAGGTCTATAAAAACGGTGATAACTACACGATCATCGTTGAAAACCCGGTCGAGTACGCGCCCTATGTGGAATATGGACACCGCACCCGCGGCGGCAAAGGCTGGGTTGCCGGGCAGTTTATGCTGACGATCAGCGAGGAAGAGTTGGAACGTATCGCGCCCGGTATCCTGCAGCGGAAGCTCGAAACATTTTTGCAGGGGGTATTTTCATGACTGAACGCGAACTGACGTTCACGCAGGTGCGCGATGGTATTGTGTCGGCGCTGAAACGTGCCTTCCCGGAGGCAAATGTGTTTTCGGAGCGCACACTGCAGGGCGTCAATAACGTCGATTTCAACGTCGCCTATGTCGTTGCCGACGAGCGGGAGCAGCTTGGCGACCGGAGAGTGTATGCGGTTACGTTTGACGTGATCTATTACTGCAACAGCGATTCGGTCACAGATGATTCAATGCGCGTTTCTCAGGACCTTCCGCTGATCCTCGGCACGATCAAAACGCCGTCCGGTGCGGTTGTTCATGTGCAGAACAATGTGGCACCCACGCCTCATGATGACGACACGCTGCACACGGTTGTGCGTTATGCCTACCATGTCACCGCAAAGCGCGTGATGGTTGACGACGAAGGCCGCGAAGTGACCGACACCGATCTGATGCGGCGTCTGCAATTACACATCCCGAAGGAGGATGCAAATGGCAAAATCTAAGAAAAAACAAACACCCGCAACGGTGCCGAATCCGAAACCCGAACAGGTTGAAGAGCGGTTCCCGAAGCGGGCTTTTTTACTCTCTGAACCCTATAAATACAGCAGCGCACTTGTGAACGCGCTGCTCGAAGACGATAAGACATATACGCTCGCAGAGGTTGACGCTCTGATCGAGCGGTACCGGAAAGGAAAGGTGAGATAAGTATGGCTTATGGCGGCGGTACTTTCATGTCCCAGAACAAAACGATGCCGGGCGCATACATCGTGTTTGCGTCCGTTGCGCGTGCGTCTGCAACGATCTCCGACCGCGGCGTGGCTGCTGCTCCGTTTGAACTGAGCTGGGGCCCTGTTGGTGAAGTGCGCGAGATCGAGCAGCGCGAATTCATCAAGAACAGCATGGAGCTGTTCGGTTATCCGTACAGCGCGCCCGAGATGCGCGACCTTCGTGAAATCTTTACCCACGCAACCAAATGCTTCTGCTATCGGATGCCTACATCGAATGCAGCAACAGCGGTTGCCACCGCAACCGGCAATCTGACTTTCGCGGTTGCGAAATACCCCGGTAAGCGCGGCAACGACATCTGTGTGGTGGTGACGAAGATTCTCAACACCGACACCTGGTACGTTGAAACGTATGTCGGCAGCACGAAGGTTGACGCACAGACCTGCCAGCATTGGGCGGATCTGCAGGACAACGGCTTTGTGAAGTTCGTCAAGAGCGTCACGGTCGAAGAGACCGAATACACGCTGACCACCGACACAACGGTCGCCGGCGACGGCTCCAAAACCTACTACACCCGCACCGGCGAGGAAGGCAACTACACCTATACGGCGGTGAAAACAGAGGATCTCGACAACGAGCAGATCGGTAACTATTACGAGGCGAGCACCGGCGAAGTGACCTATGCGCTGTGCTTTACCGGCGAAACGGTTGCGGGCAACAGCAAGCAGGTGCCAAACGAAGAAGTCAACATGACCGGCGGCGCCGATGGTGAAATCGTGAACGACGCACATGATCTGTTTATCAGTGCAATCGAACCGTATGCGTTCAACACGCTCTGCTGCCCGTCGGATGATCAGACCACGATCAAGATGTATGTGACCTTCACCAAGGATATGCGCGACAACATCGGCTCCCGATTCCAGCTTGTTTGTTATGCACCGGACAGTTCGACCGGCGCAGACTATGAGGGCGTGATCAGCCTGTTCAGCAGACCGAAAGACGCCGACGCGGATCCGGCTGCGCTGACCTACTGGCTTGCCGGTGCGGAAGCTGCGGCGCTGATCAACAACAGCCTGACCAACAGCAAGTACGACGGGGAATATGAGATCGCAGTCGACACCAAGCAGGCGCTGCTTGAAAAGCATATCAAAAACGGCGAACTGGTGTTCCATAACTCCAATGGCAACATCGTTGTGCTTACGGACATCAACTCGCTGGTCACGCTGCGCGAAAACTTCGGCAGTATGTACCAAAAGAATCAGACGATCCGCGTGTGCGACAATATCGCCAACGATCTCGCATCCCTGTTCGTCAGCCGTTATCTCGGCATCGTGCAAAACGACGCGAATGGCCGTGCAGCCTGGAAAAACGAATGTATCAAGTATTTCCGCGAGCTCCAGCGCTTGCGTGCGATTACGGAGTTTGACGACGATATCATTGAAGTTGATATCGGCAACGAAAAAGATGAAGTTATCACCTATATCAACGGTCTCAACATCGTGAACGCGATGGAAAAACTGTACATGACCGTAATCTGCAGATAAGGAGGGCTGAACGATGGATTTGAGTAAAGTCATGGATTCCAACCATGCGCTGAACGCAAAGTTTGCGGACGTCTTCACCACGATCGACGGCAGACGTTACCACGTCCTGACCTGCAAAAACTTCGAGGCAAACGCAACAGTAAACACCGAAGAGGTGCCGCGCCTTGGCGCCGTTCTGGTCGGCCACAAAGCGGTTTCTGCTGTGCTTGCATTTACGATGACGGTCTATAAGGCGTCGGAGATTTTCGACGATCTTGTGGAAAAGTTCATCCGCACCGGCGTGATGCCGCGTTTTGACATCCAGATTTCCAACGAAGATTCCGCTGCGGCAGAACTCGGCAGAACCACAAAGGTGCTCAACGGCTGCGTGCTGGACGGTGATGTGCTGCTGGCAGCGGCGGACGCCGAGGGCGGCTGGATCGAGCAGAAACTTTCCGGCTTTGCCGAAGACTACACCCGCCCGGAAAAGCTCGTCAACCCGAGCTACATGTAAACTGAAAGGAGCAAGAACCAATGAAAGCAAGAACCATGAGCGCGTTCCTCGCCGAAAACATTGAGCAGGTGCCGCATAAAGAGGTTGTGATTTCCACCCGTATCAAAGACGAGGACGGCAATCCGATTCCCTGGGAGCTGCAGCCGCTCAGCACTTCGCGCGTCCGGAAGCTGCGCAAAAAAGCCACAAAGCAGATCAAAGGTGTTGTGGACGTTGACATCGATGAGCTGAACTTTGCGATGGCGCTGGAAAGTGTTGTGTTCCCAGACCTCAAGGATCCTGCATTGCAGGACAGCTACGGCGTTATGGGTGAGGAACAGCTGCTCGACAAGATTCTGCTCCCCGGCGAATATGACGAGCTGGTCGGCCAAGTCTCGGCGCTTTGCGGCTATAACAGCCAGGAACTCGTTGACGAAGCAAAAAACTGATTAAGGGTGGCGACCCGGAAGCAACATACGTACACTATGTGCTGCACAAGCTGCACTGGAAGCCGCACGAATTCTTTGATCTTTCGCCGCAGGAACAGGCGGTGGTGATCGCATCGATTCAGGTGAAGGCGGAAGACGATAAGAAAGACGCAGCCGAAGCCCGGCGGAAGGCAACGCATAGGCAATATAAAAGAAGATGAGGGCAGGGCTTTTGACCCTGCTCTTTTTTCGGAAAGGAGAGAAACATGCCAACGGTAAAAACGGCACTTGTTTTGCAGGACAAGATGAGCTCTGTCATGCGCAGCATGACAAAAGCAATCGGAACTATGATCACCGGGCTTGAAGGGGTTGAAACAGCCGGCGGAAAAGCCTTTGACCCGAATATGACCCGGCAGATGCGCATTGCAGTCGGCGAAGCAAATGCCAAACTCTCCGAAATGGAAAACGAATACAAACGTGCATCTCTAGGTCAACAGGATCTGAATAATCACATGCGGCAAGGAAGCGCAATCGCAGGCGGCCTTGCAAGCAAAGTAAAGGGCTTTCTTGCTGCCTATGCGTCTATGCAGGGCGTCAAAATGATGGTTAAGCTTTCAGATGAGATCACACAAACCGGTGCACGTCTGAATCTGATGAATGATGGCCTACAAACAACCGGAGAACTGATGAACATGGTGTATCAGGCAGCGAACCGGTCACGCGGCAGTTTTCAGGATATGGCCGATGTAGTTGCTAAGCTCGGGAACAACGCGCGCGGCGCGTTCAAAGGCAGCGCAGAGGTTGTAAAGTTTGCCGAAGCAGTGCAAAAGCAGTTTGTGGTCAGCGGAACATCGGCGCAGGAAGCGTCCAATGCGATGCTGCAATTGACGCAGGCTCTTGGTTCAGGCGTTTTGCGTGGCGATGAGCTACGCAGTGTTATGGAACAGGCGCCGGGACTTGTGAATCTGATTGCCAAAGAGATGGGCGTGGAAGCCAATCAAATCAGAGACATTGCCGCAGAGGGCAAGATCACGGCCGATATCGTGAAAAATGCTGTGCTGAACAATGTCGGTGATATCAACGCCGCGTTTGACAAAATCCCGATGACCTGGCAGGGTATCTGGACGAATATGAAAAACGATGCAATCGTTGCGGTAAAACCGCTTCTGGATGCAATCAACAAACTTGCCAATAATCCGCATATACAAGCAGCCGCAAACGGCGTTATGGTCGCTGTTTCGATGATTGCAAACGGGCTTGCGTGGGTGATTGAAAAAGCTCAGGCAGTTTATAGCTTCTTTGCAGACAACTGGAGCTCCATCGCACCGATTGTGCTTGGTGTTGCCGCTGCTGTCGGAATCTATCAGATTGCAACGCATGCATCCAGTATGGTGACGATGATCAACACAGGTGTTGTCAAACTATGCACACTGGCCATCAAGGCACATGGTGTTGCTTTAACAATCGTCCATTCAAAGATTCTGCTGATTATGCTCATTATTGTCGCTGTCATTGCAGTGATTTCGACGCTGATTATGGCGCTCGGAAAGGCATCTGGACAAGCAAAAACCACTTTTGGAACTTTCTGCGCGGGCATTTCTGTAGTCGGAGCGTGGTTCAAAAATGTATTTGGAATTGTTGTGCCTGCTTTTCTTAAAGCTGTGCTAGCTGCAGCATCAACAGTTGCACACAATATGCAGATAGCCTTTCAAAATTCGATTGCGAGGATTAAAAGCTTCTTTTACGGTCTATTGTCCACAGTCATGAGCGTGATTGCGAGTATTGCAAACGCATTGAACAAATTGCCGTTCATTAAGTTTGATGCGTCCGGCATTACTGGTGCGGCAGACAAATACGCTGCTAAAGCAGCAGCGGCGGCAGATTCTGTACAAAACTATGCCAGCGTTTCCGATGCCTTCAAAAACGCTTATGATAAAGCAGGAGGCAACACGGCTTTTGCCGAAGGATGGAAAGAAGATGCAGCAGCTAAAGGGGCTGCCTGGGGCGACGAAAAAGCCAAGGCGATCAAAGATAAGATTGGAAGCTTCAAAGACAACCTGCTGAATGGACAGTATACTGGCGCTGATCCGGCTACCGGTTACGGTGTGCTCGGCAACATTGCCGACAACACTGGGAAAACAGCAGACACGACCGGCTCCATTGCAAAAAGCCTCGACACGACGAATGAAGAGCTTTCGTGGATCCGTGACGTTGCGGAGCGCGATGTGATCAACCGTTTTACAACCGCTGAAATCAAGATCGACATGACCGGCATGACGAACGAGATCAAAAACGACGTGGACGTTGACGGCTTGTTCAATCGGTTCACCAACGATGTGCGCATTGCGCTGCAAACGGCTGCTGCGGGGGTGCACTGATATGGCGTATAGACTTTTTCTGTTCGGAGAGGAAATGCCGGTGAACCCCGCAAAAACGACGCTGAAGGTCAAAAACAAGAACACCACACTTGATCTGCTTGACGGCACAACGATCAATATTCTGAAAAGCCCCGGGCTTTCGGAAATCAGCATATCGCTGTGCTTCCCCATGTTTTCCGCAAGCCAAAAGCCGGATTATTATCTCGGCCTGCTTGAGGAATACAAAGGCAAGAAAAAGACCACGCAGTTCATTTTGACACGCACAACGCCGGACGATCAGCCGCTCTTTGACACGAATATCAAAGTTTCCATCGAGGATTATACGATCAACGAAGAAGCGAAGCGCGGCTTTGATTTTTATGTTGATGTTTCTCTGAAGCAGTATAAGAACTACGGTACCCAGACCGTTACTGTGAAGACCGTGACCGAGAACGGTCAGAAGCAGAAAGTGGCGACAACGACAAAAGAACGGGAAACGACCAACGCCCCGACCACTTCCAACTACACGATCAAGCAGGGCGACACGCTCTGGGCGATTGCGGCGAAGTATCTGGGCTCCGGCGCACGGTACAAAGACATTGTGGAAGCGAACAAGGACAAAGTGAGCGACCCGAACCGTGTGCCGATCGGTACCGTTCTGAGGATTCCGGCGCGATGAAGTATGAACTGCTGATCGCGCACGGCGCCAAGCTGCAGACGCCGCCGGTGCTGGTTGGCGTGGAAATCGAATGGCAGCGCAGCGGACAGCCCGGAAAGATGACGTTTTCAGTTATCAAAACGAAGGGCCTGTCGTTCGATATGGGCGATCCCGTTCGATTCTCGGTGAACGGAAAGCCCTTCTTTTACGGCTTTGTTTTTGAAAAGACGCGGAGCGGCCTGGAGGACAAAAAAGTGCAGGTCACGGTCTACGATCAGATTTACTATCTGACCAAGAACAAAGATACCTATGTTTTTGAAAACCAAACAGCCGCCGACATCATCCGTATGCTGGCCGAAGACTTCCACTTGAATCTCGGCTCGATCACCGCGACACCGCTGACATTTGAAAGCCTTGTGATGGATAACAAGAGCCTATATGACATGATTGCGCAGGCGTTGAGCCTGACAACACAAGCCACGGGGCAACTGTATATCCTGTATGACAAAACCGGCAAGCTGACGCTCTCCAGCCTTGCAGAGATGACACTCGACTGCGGCATCACGGAAGAAACCGTCGGCAACACCTTTGACCTCAAAACAACAATTGCAGAAGACACCTACAACCGGATCAAGCTGACGCATGAAGACAGCGACGCCGGCAGCCGGCAGACCTATATTGCGGTGGATCCCGCGAATGTCAGCCGGTGGGGCGTGCTGCAATACTATGAGAAAATGAGCAGCGCAGACATGGCGCAGACCAAGGCGCTCAGCCTGTTAAAGCTGTATGACAGCAAGAACCGGACGCTCACGTTGAAAAATGTGCTTGGCGACAGGCGCGTGCGCGCCGGGTCGCTGCTGCCTTGCAAGCTTGGGCTCGGGGATCTCAATTTGTCGAATTATATGATGGTCGATCAGGTGCGGCACAGCTTCAAAGAGAATTCGCATCTTATGGAGCTGCGTTTTGCCGATTACAGACCGTTGGCGGACGTCAGCAACGCAGTGACCGCCACGTTTACAACGTCGATTCCAAAAACGGAAACGGACGAATCCGGCGGCAGTGGCGGCGGGGACAGCGGCGGCAGCATTCGCACGACGCGTCCTTCTGATGATAACAAATATTATGTGACGACGGGCGGCGGCGGATATAACAGGTGCATAGCCGGTAATGCGGCAAACGGTCGCACCTCGTCGACCAGCGTTCTGCCGAACTGTGTCGGCTATGCTTATGGCCGGTATATGGAATACCGCGGCATTACAAGCTGCAACCTGCCGACCGGCAACGCAAAGACCTGGTACAGCACCGCGCAAAGCCGCGGGTTCAAGTGCAGCAAGACGCCGTCCGTCGGGTCGGTGGTTGTTTTTGGCGGCACGCAGTACGGACACGTCGCTTTCGTTGAACGCATCGAGCCGAACGGAGATCTGCTGCTGAGCGAAAGCAACTGGTCGCATTCGGCGTTCAGAACCGTGACTTTGAAAAAAGCAAACGGATATAACTACAGCAGCAGCCTGCATCTGCTCGGCTTTATTTCATAAGGAGGGGCTATGTCGTTAAATGCACAATTATTTGTTGAGGCGATGAAGGAAGCGGCCAGAAAGACCGTGGATGAAAGCTCACCGTTTTCCTTTGTAATCGGCAAAGTCACTTCTGTGGAGCCGGATCTCAAAATTCAGATTGAACAGCGGCTGACGCTGGGGAGCAAGCAGCTGATCATCACCAACGCGGTGCGCGACTACTATGTGAAGCTGACCACCGTCGGCGAAACGCTGAACCAGGAAGACGGCAAGGAACACTATACCGAATATGAAGAACGCAAGACCACGAATCCCGTGTACGGTAGTTCTGGAGCGGCGGACGACAACGAAGCGTTCGGGAATCACCGCCACGACTACAAAGGCGACAAATGGTGGAAAGTCAATCTGAAGCTGCAGGCCGGCGAAAGTGTTCTATTGCTTAGAACAGACGGCGGGCAG
>JAFYDS010000155.1 GCA_017544665.1 Clostridia bacterium
AGAATATCGAGCTCGTGCTCAACAGCAACGTCACCAAGCTGCTTTCCGACGGGCGCCTCAGCGGCGTGGAGGTCACCGATAAGCTGACCGGAGAGACGCGCACACTGGACGTCGCCGGCCTGTTCGTCGCCGTGGGACAGGTGCCGGAAAATCAGAACTTCGCACAGCTGATCGACCTCGACACGGCGGGCTACGCCGTCGCGGGCGAAGACTGCCTGACCAAAGCGCCGGGCGTGTTCGTCGCGGGCGACAACCGCGTCAAAGACGTACGCCAGCTGATCACCGCCGCCGCGGACGGCGCCGTCGCCGCTACCGCCGCGATCAAATATCTGAACGAATAAGCTTTCAATCCACAGCAACAACGCCTCGCAGGAACACCTGCGGGGCGTTGTTTTATATCATATTTACTTCCCGACGCAGAACCGCGAGAACACCTCATCGACCACGGCGTCGCTCACCTTTTCTCCGGTCAGGGAAAGCAGCGCGTCGATCGCGTCGTCGATCGCGACGTTCACCGCGTCGAGCGTCATGCCGCTTTCGAGATCTCCTTGTGCCTGCCGCACGGCGGCGAGGGCGCGTTCGGCGTCCTGCTTCTGCCGCTCCGTTGTGAGCATCGCAGCGGTCGGATCCAGTTCATTTGTGCAAAGCAGTGCCTCCGCCGCCTGTTCGAGCGATTGCAGGCCGTCGCCGGAGAGGGCGCACAGCTTCACACAAAGCGGCAGCTTTTCCTGCAGCAGCGCAAGGTCCGCCATTTGCGGGAGATCGCTTTTATTGAGCACGCCGACCACACGGCGTCCTTCGCACAGCCGCAAGATCGCTTCGTCCGCCTCGTCCAGCGGACGGGAAAGATCAAACACCGCAAAGATCAGTCCGGCGCGGTCGCCCGCCTGCTTTGCGCGGTCAACGCCGATCTGCTCGACGACGTCGTCCGTCTGCCGGATGCCCGCCGTGTCGGCGAGGTGCAGCACGAGATTACCGAGCCGCACGGTTTGCTCCACCACGTCGCGCGTCGTGCCGGCGATCTCGGTCACGATCGAGCGGCCGAAGCCGGAAAGGAGATTCATCAGCGCCGACTTGCCGACGTTCGGCTTGCCGATGATGGCGGTCTGGACGCCCTGCGTGATCGCGCTGCCCGCGTCGAACCGGCGCAGCAACCCGGTCAGTTCGTCCGCCACGTTTTGCAGCGTTTCAGCGATCTCTCCGTTTTCCAGCTCCTCAATCTCGTCGTCGGGGTAATCCACCCACGCGGCGAGCTGCGCAGAAAGGCCGAGCAGCGACGCGCAGAACGCCTGCATCTTCCGGCTCAGCGCGCCGTCGAGCGCCGTCAGGGCGGCTCTTGCACCCTGTTCGCCCTGCGCGTGGATAATGCCCATGACGGCTTCCGCTTCGGTCAGATCGAGCTTGCCGTTGAGGAACGCGCGCTTGGTGAATTCGCCGGGACCCGCCGGCACGGCACCTGACGCGAGCGCGGCGCGCAGCACCTGCTGCAGCACATAAAGGCCCCCGTGGCACGAAAGCTCCACGACGTTTTCGCCGGTGTAGCTTTTCGGCGCGCGGAAGACGAGCGCAACGCATTCGTCGAGATCCTTCCCCTCAAACGCAACACGGCCGTGCGCGGCACGGTAGCCGGCAAGGTCGCGGAGCCTCGTCGGGCCGGTGGGGCGAAACAGCCCGTCCGCAATCGTGATCGCGTCGTCGCCGGACAGGCGGACGATGCCGATGCCGCCCGCCGCCTGCGGGGTCGAGATCGCTGCAATGGTTTTGGACATAACGAAACCTCCGTTTTAGATTCAAGCAAAAGTCGGTCAGCCGCCGTCCGCCGCAGCCGCCGGTTCTTCCGGCAGGGCGGCTTTTTTCTTTTCCGGCAGCTGTGCGACGAGGATCGCCGCGAACATCAGAACACACCCGAGCGCTTCGCGCAGCGTCGGGATCTCATGGAGTACGAGCATCCCCGTCAGCATCGCGAACACCGACTCGAGACTCATCAGCATCGACGCGAGCGTCGGCTCGGTCCTTTGCTGGCCGAGGATCTGCAGCGTGAAGGCCACGCCGGACGACATGATACCGGAATAGGCGATCGAACCCGCCGCGCTCCAAAGCAGCTCCGGCTTCACCTCTTCAAACAAGAGCATTCCGACGCCGCTGAACACGCCGCTGATAAAGAACTGCAGACACGACAGCTTCACGCCGTCCATATAGGGCGAAAAGCGGTCAATGAGCAGGATATGCACGGCATAGACCGCCGCGCAGGCGAGCACGTACAGGTCGGAGCCCTGCACATGAAAGCCGTCCTTGATACAAAGCAGATACAAGCCGCAGACCGCTCCCACGGCGCAAGGCCAGATGATGGGACGGATGCGCTTGCGCAGCACCACGGAGAAGATCGGCACCAACAGAATGTACAGCGCCGTAATGAACCCGGCCTTGCCGGATGCGGTGCCGCGGTCGATGCCGAACTGCTGGAGCACCGACGCCGCGGTCAGCGCCGTTCCGCACAGCAGACCGCCTTTGAGAAAGAGACGCTTTTGCGGCGCGTCCATCGACGTAAAGGCGCCCTTTTTCTTTTTATAGGCGTCCACGCACCACGT
Source organism: Clostridia bacterium (assembly GCA_017544665.1). GTDB lineage: Bacteria > Bacillota > Clostridia > Oscillospirales > Acutalibacteraceae > UBA6857. Next base: position 2,589 of record JAFYDS010000155.1, read on the forward strand.
CACGGGCAGCAAAAACGCGCTGCCGAGCAGGGACCGAATCGAGATGAACGTGAACGGACCGACAAACTGTGCGCCTTCGGACTGCGCAACAAAGGAGCTGCCCCAGACAATGGCGCAGAGCGTCAAAAGCAGACTGCCGATCAGATTATCCCTCTTGGTATGGGGCATAGCGTTCACTCCTTTTTGTCCTCCGCTTTCGCGGCTTCCATGATTTTCAGCACGCGTGGCAGAATCTCCGTCGCGCTTTCGTCCAGCATCCGCACTGACAGGTACGGCCGTTTGCCGCCGCTGACCATGATGCGGCCCTTCATCAGCGTCGCGAGCATGGAGATCCACGCGGGGCGGATCTCGTCGAGGAAGAGCAGCAGACTGGTCCCGCGCTGCGAGATCTCGGTCACGCCGAGCGCCGTTGCGCGGGCGCGGATCAGCGCCACCTCGCACAGACCGCGGACGCTTTCCGGCGGTTCGCCGAAGCGGTCGATGCATTCGTCGATCACGTCCAGCACATCCTCCTGCGTCCGGACGGCGGCGATGCGTTTATACAGATAGATCCGGTTTTTGACGGAATCCACATAGGTTTCCGGGATATGCGCGTCGATCGCGACGTCGATCAGACAGCCGTCCTCTTCGGGCGCGTCGTCGTTCTGGTCTTTTTCGTTCGCAACCGCCTGCGAAAGCAGCCGGAGATAGAGGTCGTAACCGACCGCTTCCATGTGTCCGTGCTGCTGCGCGCCGAGGACGTTGCCCGCGCCGCGGATCTCCAAGTCGCGCATTGCGATATGAAAGTCGGAACCGAACTCGGTGTATTCGCGGATCGCGCTCAGCCGGCGCTGCGCCTCACTCGACAGCTGCTTTTGCGGCATATAGGTGAAGTAGGCGAAGGCGCGCCGCGTGCTGCGCCCGACCCTGCCGCGGATCTGATGCAGCTGCGCCAGTCCGAGCCGGTCGGCGTTTTCGATGATCAGCGTGTTCGCGTTCGGGACGTCGACGCCCGTTTCGATGATCGTTGTGCAGACAAGGATGTCGATCTCGCCTTCGAGCAGTTTGCGCCAGACCTCGCTGAGCTCGTCCTCGCTCATTCTGCCGTGTCCGATCCCGATCCGCGCATCCGGCAGCAACTGCTTGATCTTCGCCGCCGTCCGGTCGATCGTCTCGACGCGGTTGTGCAGATAATAGACCTGTCCGCCGCGGCGGATCTCGCGGTCCATCGCCTCGCACAGGACGCCCATATCGTGCGGCACCACATAAGTCTGCACCGGGTGGCGGTCGGCAGGCGGCATTTCGAGGATCGACATGTCGCGGATGCCGCTCATCGCCATGTTGAGCGTCCGCGGGATCGGCGTCGCCGACAGCGTCAGCACATCGACCAGCGGAAAGCGCTCCTTGAGCCGTTCCTTCTGCGCAACGCCGAAGCGCTGCTCCTCATCGACAATCAGCAGACCGAGGTCCTTGAACTCGACGTTTTTCGCGATGATCGCGTGGGTACCGACGACGATATCGACCGCGCCGCGCCGCAGCGCCTTTTTGATTTTCGTGCGCTCGGTCTGGGTGCGGAAGCGCGAGAGCATCTCCACCTCGACCGGGAAGCCGTCGAACCGCTTCTGGATCGTCTGATAGTGCTGGAACGCGAGGATCGTCGTCGGGACGAGGATCGCGCACTGTTTGCCGTCCGCGACGCACTTGAACGCCGCGCGCAGCGCCACCTCGGTCTTGCCGAAGCCGACGTCGCCGCACAGCAGCCGGTCCATCGGATACGGGCGTTCCATGTCGCGCTTGATCTCGTTGATCGCTTCGAGCTGGTCATCCGTTTCGTCAAAGATGAATCGGCGCTCAAAATCGTTCTGCATATCGATATCCGGCGAGAACGCAAAGCCCTTCGCGTGCAGCCGCTGCGCGTAGAGCGCCGTGAGCTGGACCGCCAGGTCCTGTACCGACGCACGGACCCGCGTCTTGGTCTTCTTCCATTCATCCGAGCCGAGCCGGTTGAGCTTGACGGGCTTGTCGCTGTCGCGCGGGGAGATGTATTTGGAAACGAGATCGAGCTGCGTGACGGGCATATACAGCACGTCCGACCCACGGTAGCTGATCTTGATAAAGTCCTTGACCTTGCCGTCGATGGTCATCGTCTTGATCCCGTCGAAGACGCCGATGCCGTGAACGGCGTGGACCACATAGTCGCCGCGCGCGATCTCTTCGAGCGAGGCGATCCCCTTGCCGGCCTTGAACCGGCGCTTCGCCTTCTGCGCCGCGGCGGAGAGTCCCGCTCTGCGGTGGGTAAATACTGAGATGTTGAGTGCGGGATAACTGAAACCGCTGGAAAACACGCCAGGGATCACGCTGACCCTGCCCTGTGGGAAGGCGGCGGGCACAACGGAGAAATACAGCGCGGAAACGCCCTCGGTCTCGAGGTCATAGGCGAGTTCCTTCGCACTCTTTTCCGTCCCCGCGGCAACGATCACGGTGGCGTCCTTCTTCCGCAGCAGCGGCTGCAGATCCTCAAGCAGATACGACAGCGTGCCGTCCCACGGGGCGGCGGTCGTCGCTTCGACCGTCGTCAAAAGCCGCACGGGCACGTCGAAGCTGCCGCGCGCGAGGTTGTCGAGAAAGACCGCGCCGGTTTCAGTATAGCGGTTCAGCAGCTGTGAAAGCGTCAGCGAGAACGTGTCGAGCCCCTTGACGATGTGCCCTTCTTCGGTCATCAGTTTGAGATCTTCGAGCAGCAGCTTCTGCGCGCTCTCCATCCGCTGCCGCACGCCGGCGCTCTCCGAAACGAACATAAGCGCGTCGGCGGCGTAATCGAAGAGGCTTTCCGGCGTCTCATAGGCGAGTGACAGATAGCGGTCAACACAGGAAAGGCGCACGCCGCTTTGCAGCTGCTCCAGATCGCGCGTGATCGTCGCCTTCGCCTTGACGCTGCCCTTGCCCTTGATCGTCGAAAGAAACGCGGCGAGCTTTTCACGCAGCACATCGTCCGATTGGAACAACACTTCAGTCGCCGGCGTGAGCGTGATCTCTTCCAGCCGGTCTTCGCGCCGCTGAGTTTCCGGGTCGAACGACGCGATGGAATCGACCGTATCTCCCCAGAATTCGATCCGCAGAGGTTTTTTCGCGTGGGGTGGGAAAACGTCCAATATCCCGCCGCGCTGTGAGAACTGTCCGATGAAATCGACCTGCTCCACCCGGGCGTAACCCGCGGCAAGCAGCGTGGCGGTCACGTCTTCGAGCCGACAGTCCGCTCCTTCGCGCAGCACGACGGTGTTTTTCTGCAGCGCCGCGCGCGGGAGCGTCAGCTGACAGGCGGCCTGCGCCGTCGTCACGATAACCTTTGCCTTGCCGCTCAGATAGTTCGACAGCACACCGATACGCAGCTGTTCGTATTCGTGCGAGGCGCTGTCCTCCGTGCGAAAATGAAAGTCGCGCGCGGGATAGACGCATGCGCCGCCGGTGAAAGCGTTGAGGTCGTCACACAGGCGGCTCGCTGCGTTTTCGTCCGGACAAAGCACCACCGCCGGTCTTCGCAGCGTTTCGCAAATTGCTGAGATCCAGTGCGCCTTTTGTGCGTTCGCAAGTCCGAGCACGCCGAGCGGCGCCCTGCCGACGCGCAGCGCGTCGCACACGGCGGTAAATTCCCGGCTTTGTTTCAGCAATGCGGTAAAAGCGGACATCGTTTTCTCCTTTTGCAAACGCAGAAAGCCCCGCTTTCAAAAACGGGGAGGGGGCGAGTTCGTTTTATTGTACACCGCGCAGGCGGTTTTGTCAATGAAGAAACGCGAAACTTTGAGGTTCTTTTTAGGCGAAACGGCTAATATAAGGGACGAAGCATTCGAGGCACACGGCAAACAAAGATTTGACAAAGCAAAGGCTGTATGCTATAATATTCTTTGATTCTGAACGCTGCGTGAAAGGAGGGCGAGATCATGAAAAAAGCGAGAATGTGCGTGGCGCTGCTGCTGGTCGCGGCGATCGTGCTGTCGTTTGCCTGCGTCTGCTCGCTGTATGCCTATCCGACGCATACCCATGACGGTCACAGCTCCCACTGTGTGCTCTGTGCCGTTGCGGAACGGGTCGGCAATCTGCTGCATGCGGCTGACGCGCTCGGCACGCTGTTCGTGCTGCTGGCGGGACTTGTCTGTCTTGCCGTTTTCCTCTCCCCGCGGGTTGTGGAAAAGCCGCGTCGCGTGGTAACGCCCGTCACGCTGAAGACCAAACTGAGCTGGTAAGGACACAACGGAAAAGGAAGCTGTTTTTTTCTATAACGGCTCTTTGTCGTTGTGTCTATTTCTATACCATTTTTACAGTTTGGAGGCTGTTTTACTATGAAAAAAACAATTGCCGTTTTGATTTCCGTCCTGCTCGTTCTGTCTTTGTTCGCCGCCTGCGGCAAGCAGCCCGTTCAGCAGCCCGACCCCACCGAACCCGCAAACAACACGGCAAAGCTGAATGTCGTCTGCTCCATCTTCCCGCCCTATGACTTCGTCCGTACGATTGCGGGCGACAAAGTCGATCTGACGCTGTTGCTCGATTCCAAAACCGATCTGCACAGCTACACTCCCACCGCCGACGACATCATGAAGATCTCGCAGGCCGACCTCTTTGTCAACATCGGCGGCGAATCGGACGACTGGGCGGAGGACGTGATCGCGTCCGCCGAAAACAAGAACCTCAAGGTCGTTTCACTGATCGATCTTGTCAACGCCGTCGAGGAGGAAGCCCTCCCCGGTATGCAGGAGGAGGAAGAGGAACACGAGGAAGAAGAGGGTCCGGAATATGACGAACACGTCTGGACGTCGCTCAAGAACGTCATCATGATCGTTCCCGCGCTGACCGACACGCTGTGCGAACTGGATGCGGCGAACGCCGACTTCTACCGCGCCAACAGCACCGGTTATCTCCAGAGCCTGCAGGCGCTGGAAGCGCAGTACGCCGAAACGATCGGCGCTGCCGCGCGCAAAACGCTGCTCTTTGCCGACCGCTTCCCGTTCCGCTATCTCGCGGATGACTACGATTTGACCTGCTACGCCGCGTTCTCCGGCTGCTCGGCAGAGACCGAAGCGAGTTTTGAGACGATGACGATGCTCGTCGACACCGTGAAGGAGCAGAACCTGCCCTACATTCTGATGATCGACGGCAGCGACGGTTCGGTCGCAGAATCCGTCAGCCGCCAGAGCGGCGCGGAGATTCGTGTGCTCAACTCCTGCCAGTCCGTTTCCGCCGACGATATCGCGGCGGGCATGACCTACCTTTCGATTATGAACGACAATCTGCAAGTATTAAACGAGGTGCTCAACTGATGGAACTACTCAGACTCACCGACGTCAGTGTCGGATATGAAGGCAAGCCGGTCGCGACCGGCTTGTCGCTGACGCTGCAGGAGGGCGACTACCTTTGTATCGTCGGTGAAAACGGCGCGGGCAAAAGCACGCTGATGAAGACGCTGCTGAATCTGCGCGCGCCGCTTTCCGGGTCGATCGTCTTTTCCGACGCGATCGCCCGCAACGAGATCGGCTATCTGCCGCAGCAGACACTGGTGCAGCGCGACTTCCCTGCCACGGTGTGGGAGGTCGTGATCTCCGGCTGTCTCAACCGCTCCGGTCTGCGTCCGTTTTACACCAAAGCGCAAAAGGAAACGGCGCAGCAATGGCTGGAAAAGCTGGATATGGCTTCGCTCAAGAAGCGCTCCTACCGGGCGCTTTCCGGCGGGCAGCAGCAGCGCGTACTTCTGGCGCGGGCGCTCTGCGCCACCAAAAAGCTGCTGGTGCTCGACGAGCCTGTCGCGGGTCTCGACCCGATCGTGACGGCGGATCTTTACGCGCTGATCCAGCGGATCAACCGCGAAGACGGGATCACGATCATCATGGTCTCGCACGACATCGGCGCGGCGCTGCAGTATGCCACCCACATTTTACAGGTCAGCGGCGACAACAACTTCTTCGGCACAGTCGAGGAATACCGCCAGTCGGCGCTCGGCAGTCTGTTTTTGGGAAAGGCGGGTGAAGGTCATGCTTGAAAAACTGCAGCTGTACTTCGCCTATGACTTTGTCAAATTCGCGCTGGTCGTCGGCGTGCTTGTGGCGCTGTGCGCGGCACTGCTCGGCGTCACGCTGGTCCTCAAACGCTATTCGATGATCGGCGACGGTCTGTCGCATATGGCGTTCGGCGCCATGACGGTCGCGATGCTGTTTTCGATCGCGCCGATTTATCTGACCTTGCCGGTCACGGTGCTGTCCGCGGTACTGCTGCTGCGCGGCGGCGGCAAGCTCAAAGGCGACGCGGCGGTGGCGATGCTGTCGGTCTCATCGCTCGCGATGGGCTATCTTTTGCTCAACATTTTCAAATCGAAGAGCGCGAACCTCAGCGGCGACGTCTGCGCCATCCTTTTCGGCTCCACGTCGATTCTGACGCTCAAGCGCAGCGACGTCATTTTATGCGCCGCCCTCGCCGCCGTCGTGATCTTCGTCTATATCTTCTTCTATAACAAGATCTTTGCCGTGACGTTCGATGAAAGCTTTGCCCGCGCCACCGGCACCAAGGCTTCGATGTACAACACGCTGCTGGCGATCATCACCGCGGTCGTGATCGTGCTGTCGATGAACCTCGTGGGCGCGCTGCTGATCTCGGCGCTGATCGTGTTCCCGGCGCTGTGCGGGATGCGGCTGTTCAAGAGCTTCCGCGGCGTCATCATCAGCGCGGCGATCATCTCCGTTTGCTGCGCTCTGGCGGGTATTCTGATCTCGATCCTTTACGGCACGCCGGTCGGCTCGACCATTGTCGCGGCGGACCTCGCGGTATTCCTTGTCTGTGTCATCATCGACCTTTGCAAAGGAGGCAGAAAAGCATGAAAAAACTGATTGCGATCTTACTGGCGGGTATTCTCGTCTTCTCCCTGTGCGCCTGCGGCGGACAAAACCAGCCCGAACCGGCCGGCACGACCGCGCCGCCGAGCAATAACGTGGACGATATCAGCACCACCAATCCCGGCACGTCGATTTCCGTGCCAGAGACCAGCGTCGATATCACCACCTCGTCCCTTGCCGTCAGCGAAAACGTCGAACAGCAGGAGGCTGCCGCGGCGAAGCTTGCGGACTATAAGGTCGATATCGACCTTGAAGGCCTCAACAAAAATATGATCACCGCCCAGATGACGGCGATCTCGCAGGATCCGTCCTCCTATCTCGGCAAGACGATCCGCGTCACGGGCGTCTATGACCAGACCTACTATGAGCCGACCGACAAGTATTACAACTATGTGCTCGGCTATGACGAAACCGGCTGCTGCGCCGCGTGGGGCATCGAGTTCTACGGCGACGAAGTGCCGGAAAAGATCGATCCCTGGACGTCGATCTCGATGGTCGGCACGATCAGCACCTATGACGAAGAAGGCATTGCCTATACGTTCATCGACGTTTCGCATTTCGCGATGTGAGCATGATAGTGCACCTTGCACAGTGCGCAGTGCACAGTGAAAGCCGCCTTCCGGCGGCTTTTTGCTTTGGCATGATTTCACACTTGTACTTCATAACAAAGAGCAATTCCCGTGGCTATGCGTTTGCAGGGATTGTTCTTATGTGTTCTGTTTCCAGTGAATTTGTCATCTTAATAGCCACCCCGCGGGGTGGCTTTTTCTGTCCACTGTGCACTGCGCACTGTGCACTTTTGATCGCGGCGCTGCCGCAATCAAAGCGCATTGATCATCAGCATCAGATCATAGAGATATGGCATGCCCTTGTCGGTCTTGCTCAGGACGTTGCCCAGCAGCACCATATGGGCGCCGATATAGGTCGGGAAGATGTGATAGACGCCCTTGGAAAAGCCGTTCTGCGCCAGCGCGACGGACGGCTGCGCGCCCACGGTATCGCTCTCCTTGTCGAACGGGGCGGTCTCCGAAATCGTGTTGACCAGACCGTCGTTCGGCTGCCAGCGCTTGTCGAGTACCATGCCGCCCTTCGTCACCGTGTCGGTGTGACCGATGATATATACCGACGGCACAAAGAACGTGTCGCAGACCTCTTTGTCCGGCACGCGGTGGCTGCCGTCGTCGCTGTCCTTCGTCGCGTCGTGCGGTACCGAGAAGTAGTAGATCCCGGGTACGGTTTTGATCGACTGATTGAGCAGCACGGACTGATCGGGATCCATATCCCAAAGACCGGTGTCGGGGTCGGCGACTTCGCCCGAGGCGATCGGCTCCAGCCCGTCGAACAGCTTCGTCGTCAGATAGTTCGGCACCTTTCGAAGGATCTCCGGCACCATGGCGTATTTTTGGTCGCGCTGCGCGTTGAGATAGACGCTGATATCGTCGAGTGCCTGATGGTTCATCGCGAGCGTCGTTCCGTTGAACGCCGCGGCAAGGCCGGTGATCGAATAGATCCAGTCGGTTTTGCCGCCCTTGAAGAAGTCGGACAAACTGCCGTCGGTCGTCGCGGCGATCTCCGCATCGGCCCCGTAGGCGAGGATCGACGCAAAGAGCGTGCTTGTCGGGCCGCCGAAGGAGTGGGCGATCAAGTTGATCTTATGCTCGCTGTCCCATTGCTCGAGCAGGGCGCGCCCGGTGAAGTCCTCACCGTAGCGGTCGTGGTCGAACTGCGCGCTGTGCGCCTTGCCGTAGTCAACGCGCTGGCCGGTCAGCTGGGCGTACAGCTCGCAAGCGCGGTCCCACGCGGAGCCGACCGTATCGACCGACGCGGCAACGGCGGTAAAGCCCGAATTATCAACCTTCTTGACCAGATCGCCGGAGAACATCCCCCAGTAGGTCAGCTTGTCGCTCCCTTTGTCATACTGTCCCCAGCCGAAAAAGCCGTGGACGAAGACATAAGGGTAGTTTGTCTTGTCGGTGCTGTGGTCGAGTTTGGTTCCCTCGCTTGAAGCGCGGAACAGCCCGGTCAAAAACGCGGTCGCCAGTACCAGCGCCTGCAGACGGCGCATGACCGCCGTCAGATAATCAAAATGTTTCATCGCTGTTCTCTCCCCCGCCCGCAGGCTTAAAAGTTGAGATAGGCTTTCAGTTCGTCAAAGTGCGCGATCCCCTTGAACAGGTCGATCAGAATCGCAAACAGCTTTTTGAGGATGAATTCGTGCGTCTTCGGCGCGGGCGTCACGGAAATCGCTTCATCGCTTTCCGTGAAATCGTCGGTCTTGGTAAAGGTGAAGGTCGCCTCGGCCGCCTTGTGGTCGGAGATGCTCACATCCTCATCGTTCAAGAACTCCTTATAGCCGAACGACGTCGCCGCGACGCTGATCCCGCCGCCGTCACGATAGAGGAACTTTTCGAGCGAGTCCCAGACGCCCCAGTAGTTCGGCCAGCCGCCGCCGACGGTTTCTTCCCAGTAATCGAAGTTTTCATAATTGCCGTCGTTGTGCAGTTCGACCCACGCGTCCTTGAGACCGCAGCTCTCATACAGCAGTTCATACAGCCCGTCGTCGTTCCATTGGTGGATCGAGGCGTTGAAGTCGCCGGTCACGATCACGGGGCGGTCGGTACCGCGGCTCTGGATCATCTCTGCGAGCTGGCGGAAATTGTCGCGCCGCGCCGCGCAGGAGCCCTCGTCGCCATAGGCGTCGGCATGGATGTCATAGAGATCGACCAGCACGCCGTCACCGAAATCGAGAACGGTATAGAGGATACCCTTCGGGGTCATCTCGTCCGCGCCGTCGTCGATCACGCCATAGAGCTGATCCCACGTGGTGCGCGCTTCGTTATAGACCGGTACGCGGGCAAAGACGTTCAGCCCGTCGCCGTCGGGCACGCCGCCCGTATGGTTTGTCTTGTTCGGATAGCTTGTCAGCTCGTCCGCCATGTATTTATGGTAGTTGAAGTCCTCCTGGACAGCGATCACGTCGTAGGCGCTCGCGTTGAGCTGTCTGCCGAGCAGGACCTGGTTTCTCGCCACGTTGGGCGCGTCCGGTTTGCCGAGCAGATCGTCGACATTCGGCAGCCCCGCCACGTTGTAGCAAAGGATGTTCGCCGTGACCGTTTCGTCCGCCGCGGCGGCGCCAAGGGCGCAGGGCAGCAGCACGAGAAGCGCGCACAGCAATACAGTCAGCAGTTTCTTTGTCGTTTTCATAGAATCATCGCCTTTCTTTGATGGTAGTTTAATCGTACCTTTTTTTGCGTGGAAAGTCAATGTGTCGGCCCGTTTTTCTCTGTTTCACCAAAGAACGGCCCGGAACCTTTGTGCAAGTTGTCGGATTGGAGTCGTCCTCAGCGGCACGATGGTGGACTACTATGCCCGCCGACTGCCGCCGCGCGCGAAATCTGTCGTTCTTTTACTGCGGCAAATCCGCTTTTTTTGTGCGGCAAGCGATAGCAACCTATTGAATTTTTTTACAAAATGTGCTATACTTATGAATAACCTATGATGGAATCGGAGGTCATCTGTATTATGGAACCGAAAAATACTTATCCGATGATTTTCGTACACGGTATGTTCGGTTGGGGCGCAGACGAAGGTATTGACAAAAAGCTTCCCTACTGGGGCGCGACCACCGGCAACCTGATGGAGTTTTTGCAAGAGAACGGCTATGAGTGCTACGCCGTCTCCGTCGGTCCGCTTTCTTCCGCGTGGGACCGCGCATGCGAGCTCTATGCCCGCCTGATGGGGACGACCGTCGATTACGGCAAAGCCCACTCCGACAAATTCGGACACCGCCGCTACGGCCGCTCCTACGACAAGCCGCTGTTTGAAGGCTTTTCGCCCGAAAAGAAGATCCACCTGATCGGGCACAGCTTCGGCGGCATCACGATCCGCCTGTTCGCCTATCTGATGGCTTACGGCTGCGACGCAGAAAAGGAAGTGACCCGCGAAGACGACCTGAGCGGTCTGTTCACCGGCGGACACGCCGACTGGATCGAGTCCGTCACGGCGATCTGCGCGCCGCACAACGGCACCGTCACCTTTGAGGTCGCTGAAAAGTACAAGCTGATGCCGCTTGTGGAAGGCATCGCCTTCAACTGGGTCAATATCGTCGGACGGACGGGGCTGCAGTCAAAGTCCGCCGTGGACTTCCATCTGGAGCAGTACGGCATCAACAACACCCCGGGCAAAGAGGACCGTCACGACTTCTTTCAGGCGAAGCGCAGCCTCAAAAAGACCAAGGACAATATCAAATACGATATGTCGCCGGAGGGCTCCCACCTGATGAACGACCAGATCGCGCAGATCCTCCCCGACGTATACTATTTTTCCTACTACTTCAACTCTGTCGGCAAGAAATCCGAAACCAAAGAGAAGCTCTCCGCAACGAAGACGGACTTCCCGTTTTTGTATATGACGTCGAACCTTATCATGTTTGACACCCGCAAGAAGATGCAGAAGGGCGAAGCAACCTACGACGACTTCGCGAACGACGGCCTTGTCAACATCGGGTCCGCCAAGCACCCGGACAATCAGCCGTTCCGGGATTTCGACCCCGACAACATCGAAACCGGCGTCTGGCAGGTCATGCCGGAGCAGGAGGGTGACCACGGTACGGCGATCGGCCTGTTTGCCGACGCGGAAAAGACGCATCAGTTCTATCTCGATCTGATGGATCTGCTGTGCGGTCTGGAGCCGGCGCTTGAACCAGCGGAATAAACAGCAGCAAATACACAGCGCGGTCCGGAAACATCCGGGCCGCGTTTTTTGTTACTCTTTGAGCGGCGGAACATCATATTCTGATAGAAAGCGGCATAGACTGTTATTACACAGGGACACAAACCGCCCGCCCAGACGCGGAACGCGAGAAAAGGGTCGCCCCGGTCAGCCGGCGCGGCGGCAGGTTCCTGTCCAACGCCATGGGGGAATCGATATGACGAAAAAGCTCATCTGTCTTTTGCTCGCCGCCTTTCTCGTCGTGAGTATCATCGCGCTGTTTGTCGCCTGCTGCGGCGACAAGCCGGCGCCGCCGGACGAGACCACGATCGCCGACAGCAGCATCCCGCCGTCGGAAAGCGGCACGGCAGCCGCCCTTTTGCAGGAGCTGTCAAGCGAAGAAAACACCGAATAACACCGGCCGCCGGGGAGAAATCCCCGGCGGCATTCATTCAACTCTTTTTCTCGTCCCGCACCCGCTGCGCAAACGCGCGCAGCGACTGCAGATCGTTGAAGCTCGAGGTGCTCTGCGAAATGCTTTCCTGCAAAAACGCAGGCAGCGTATCGTAATAGTTCTGCATCTCTTTTGTGAAACGGCTCTTGTCCGCCATCGGATCTCTCCCCTTCCGCATTGAGGCTGCCCGGCAATTGCCGGGGTCCATCCATAGCATTCCCCTGCCCGTCTCCGATATACGTTTACCGCTTGGACTTTCTGCCCTGATAGTCCCGGTTGATGCGCTCGCCCCAGTCGTCCGACAGCGGTTTGCTGGCGCGCAGGTTGCACACCGCTTCGCACACGGTATCGTACACGACGCGCGTCCCGTCCTGGTCCGCGTGGTAGTTGACCGCGCGGTTGGGGGCGATCCCGTAGTGCTTCGCGGTCTCCACGGCATCAATGTTCGCGCCGATGAACAAAAACTCCCAGCCGTACTTTTCTTTCTGGCGTTCGATTTTGCGCTTGACCTCGTCGCTCGAATAGCGGCGGCTGGCGTTCTCCAGTCCGTCTGTCATAATAACGAACATCGTATGCGCCGGGACGTCCTCTTTGCGGGCGTATTTGTGGATGTTGCCGATGTGGTGGATCGCGCCGCCGATCGCGTCGATCAGCGCGGTGCACCCGCCGACCTGATAGTCCCGCGCCGTCAGTGCCCGGATCTCTTCGAGCGGCAGCCGGTCGTGCAGAACGGTGCTCTCGTTGTCGAAGAGCACGGTGGAAACAAAGCAGGCGCCCGCTTCCTTTTTCTGCTTTTCAATCATGGCGTTGAAGCCGCCGATGGTGTCGGATTCCAATCCGCTCATCGAACCGCTGCGGTCCAGGATAAAGACGAGTTCGGTCAGATTGTTTTCGTTGTTTTTCATGTTGATCTGCTCCTTTACAAAAAAATGGCTGCGGTCTTTTCGACCTTGCAGCCATATTGTAGCAGATTTCGTTTTGGGTTTGGTCAATTGCCGATTGACTTACGCTTTGCTGTAGAGCGTCTCCTGATCGTATTGGAACAAAATCGCATCGATTGTCGTCACGCTGTAGATTCCGTGCGAGAGGCAGTACATCAAAATCACGTCGAACAGATTGCTGCCGGAGAGGACGAACCCGACGCTTTCCAGCAGCGTCTGCGTCTCGTCGAGCGTCAGTTCCAGCGCGACGGCGAACGAAAGGACCGTCTTTTTGTTGGGCTTGTAGTCCTTCTCGTTCAAAATCTTGTACCACGTCTGCCGGCTGACGTTCGCCTTTTTATAACAGGCGACGTCGTCCATCCCTTTCTGGTCGATCAAGCGCAGGAGCTTGACCGAAAACGGCTCGTCCAGCCGCAGCGTCAGCTGGAGCGGATCGGGCAGCCCCGCCGTATGAAAATCTTCTAAAAATTCCGTGCCGTCGCTGCGCAGTATTTCGGCGCTGCAAACCTGTTCCGGCGCCGCGTCCTCGTCGCGCGACTGCCGTCTGCGAAACGGAAACGACCGTTTTTTCGCTTCGCGCAGCGGCACCGACAGGCTTCGGTCGAGCGCGCCCGGTGCCAGATTGCCGGCATACGGCGGACGAACGCTCTGGGCGTAGTGGTCGTCGATATAGCTCTGCACGCCGTCGCGCAGCTGCCGCGACAGGGCATAGGCGTCCTTGCCGAAGACGACGAGATAGACGGTCATCTCCGCTTCCAGCAGGCACGTTTCCAGCGTTTCCAGCGCGACGGGCAGCACCTGCGTCAGCGGCACGCCGTTACTGCCCGCACCGATGAGCGGGATCGCGAGACTTTCGCAGCCCTGCGATCTTGCCAGTGCAAAGCAGTTTCGGTAGCAGCGCTCGAGCGCCTCTCGTTCGCCGTTTTGACCGCCTTGCCAGACGGGACCGGCGGTATGGATCACCCAGCGGCAGGGCAGCCGGAACGCCTCTGTCAGCTTCGCTTCACCGACGTCGCAGCCGCCGAGCGCCTGACACGCCTCCAGCAGCTGCGGTCCCGCAGCAAAGTGGATCGCCGCGTCGAGCCCGCCGCCCGGGATGAGTTTTTGATTGGAAGGATTCACGATGGCGTCGCAGTCCATACGCGTGAGATCCTGCCGGATGAGATACAGCGGCATCGTTTTGCCCCCCCTTTTGTCAGTTTCTTGCGCGGACGCCGGCGTTCGTGATCTTGTTGCCGGTCACCTTCGCGGCTCTGCCGCTTTCGATATAGATGCCGTACGTCGCCGCGTTGTCGATCCGGTTGTCCTGAATCGTCGTCTTTTCGCTGGCGGTCACCGAAATGCCGTGGCGCTTGACCTTGACGATTTTGTTCCCGGCGATCTCGTTGCGGTGCGATTTCAGCGCCAGCAAGATCCCGTCGCGCGAGGCTTTGGAAATGCTGTTTCCGGTCAGCGCGTTATCTTTGGACTTTTCAAGATGGATCCCGTCCTGGACGGTGCTGATTGTGGTTTCCTCAATCAGACTGGTTTTGACGCCGATCATGCTGATCCCGTTGCGCTGCGCTTTTTTCAGCACATTCTGTCCGAGCTCCAGACCGGACGCTTTTTCCAGATGGATGGTATCACGCCCGACTTTGTAGATCGTGTTGCCATACAGGCAGTTGCCGTTGGAGCGTTCGAGATACAGCCCATCTTTCGGCGCGCCGGAGATCCGGTTTTCGCTGAAGATGTTGTCGTTCGATTTGTCGATGACCTGCACGCCCACCGCTTCGGGCATATCCGTTTTGTTTTTCAGCTGGATCGTGTTGGCTTCGATCTCATTGTCCGTGGACTTTGCGAGCTTGATGCCAGCGCTGCTGATCTCGTCGCGCAGCACCAGCGTGATCTGGTTGTCGGCGATCGTGTTTTCCGCCGCGCCGTAGACCCAGAGGCCGTAGCCGGAGGCGTTGACGCGGATCAGGTTATCCTGTACCGTCACGCCGGAGACCCGGTAGTCGCCGGCAGGCGTCACGCCGTCTTTTTTGGAAAGCTTTTCGCCGATCAGCTGCATCCCATAGGCGATCGGATTGAACAGCGCCCGATAGCCCGGCGTCACGGAAATGTCGTTGTTCATGATGCGGCTGTTGAGCTGCACACAGCTGTTCTGCTTTGTCGTGTCGATCTGCGAGCCATAGAAATTGCCGTGGCTCAGTTCCATCGTACGGAAGATGATCCCGCAGCCGCAGTTGACGATGTTGTTGTCGGAGATCTCGGCGTTCATGTAATTCGTCGTGATCACGGCAAAGCCGGTGATATCGCAGAATTCGTTGTCCGTGATCCGGATCTTCTTGAAAAAGGAGCCGGCGATCCCGGTATGCGTCCCGACGCCGCGCTGCAGATTTTCGAAGGTGCACTGGGTGACGGTGATGTTCTCGTTCGGCGTTTCGTCGTCGTTCGGATAATAGCCCCCGAAGTGCGAGCCCTGCGTCGTCATCACTTCCAGCTGCAGCGCCTCATAGTTGGTCGTGGAGCCCCAGTCGCCGCAAAAATCACGGAAGGTGCAGCCGTCCACCAGTACGTCTCTGCAGCCGGCCATTTCCACCATGTGGGCGTTTTTCACGTTGCGGAAGGTCACGTCCTGCAGCGTCAGATGCGTGGAATGCCCGAAACGCATGATCGCCTGCCGGAAGCCGCCGCCGTCAAAGGTGCCGCCGAGGAACGTGATATCGGTAAAGCCGGAATAGCCGGGATGTCCCGCGCCGCCGTTCGCCTGCTCCCAGTCGGCAGAAGTTCTGCCCAACCGCAGCATGGTCGTCTTGTCGCTGTTATGCGTAATGGTCACGCCGTACATCGAAACCGTGGTGTGGCTGTAAACGCGCAGCGCGCCCGCCGTATAATTGCCCACGGGAATCTGAATATCAAAATGGATACCGGACGGATTGTATCGAGCCCGGTCTGTCGCCTGGTTGAACGCGTCGGTAATATCCTCGCCGTCCATCACATCGAGCACGATGCTCTCGTGCGCGGTCCAGTCCTGCGCCGCAGCCGCAACACAGCAAGTCAGCACAAGCACCAGCAGCAGCGCGCCAAACAGCGCCGCGCGGCGTAATTGCAGTCTCATTTCGACCACCTCCGTTTCATGTTCCCTATTATAGCAAACCACATGGGAAAAAGGCAAGTGTTTCCAAAGAAAAAGGCGCGGTCCCCGGCGCAATCCATGACAAAACAAGAGATCACGGCGCCGTGATCTCTTTTCGTTGTATTTTTGATTCGATTACGGAATACCAATCATTATCTCTCCGACGTTACCGTGAGAACAGATGGGTCATCCGCCAGATCAGCCGGTGGAAGAAACCGACGATATTGCCGAAGAAGCCGGTGTGTTCGCCGTGGCAGTACGGACAGAACGCCTTCCCGCAGCGGTTGCAGACGCCGTCGCCGTTGATGTCGTGCCCGAGCGCCGGGGTGGTCTGCGTTTCTTTTTTCCCGCATCCCGTACAGACGAAGTTGCTGGTGCCCGTTTCGGTACAGGTCGGGCTCTTCACGACCGCGACCTCCTCCCAGGTGTGGAAATGCACTTTGGATTTGGTGTCGAGCTTAATCTGCATCTTGTGCGCGCTGTTTGAAACGAACTCCACCTTGATACCGGACAGCATCCGCGCGTTGCGGCTGTCGGGGTTGCTTTCCCCCGCTCTGCCGTAGATCGGCAGATTCAGCGCATTGCCGAGCGAAGGGAAACCCTTCTTCCAATAGGCGGCGTCAAAGAACGGGTTGCCGACATAGATTCCCTTGTAATTGCCGATAAACGAAAAGTTGGTGTTGTCGTCCGCTTCCGGATACAGCGGCATCACGGCAGGACGGTGGTCGGCATTGTTGACCGCGTTGTCGTCGAAGTATTTGTCGAACACGTTCATATCCACATGCCAGAGGATGATGCCGCTGGTCAGGCTCGCGCCTTCATACGCCTGTGCGAGACCTTCGTCCCACTTGGTATGCTGGCGGTTTTCGAGGAGATAGTATTCGCCCTCATTCTGCGTCTCGATCCGCACGGCGGCAAAGTCCTGCGTCTGCGCGCCGTAGGTCTGACTGACGACCGAATAGGTACCGTCCTTCGTCGCCTCGGTCGGTTTGATCCAGCCGAGCACATAGCGGCTCCACGCATCCATCGAGTACGGGATAAAGCCGCCGTCCGGGTTGACGCCCCAGGAGCCGGACGCCATCACGCTCGCGTTGCTCACATCGTATTCGCCCCACGCGCCGCTGGTGTCATACAGCGTATTATACAGATCCGGAAGCCCGAGATAGTGTCCGAGCTCATGCGCGAGCACGCTGATCGGCTCCATCTGATCCTTCGCCAGCTGCTCCGCGATCGCGATATACGATGTGACCTTGACGCCGTGCGGCGTCGGCTCATTCAGCCGGTTGCCCCAGCCGTAATCCTCGATCATCTCCGCAATCGACCAGGCGTGCGCCCAAAGGTATTTCGCGACGCCCTCCACAAAGCCGTCCGTGTCAATCGCGGACGCCTCATAGCCCGCGAACACCAGCGCCAGTGCCATTTCGTTCGTGCCGATCACGCCGTCTTTGTTCGCGTCATAGTTCGAGAAATTGATGTAGTTCGCCGCCTTGCCGATCGCGTCAATGATCGCCTCCGCCATCGACAGATCGCGCGCCATGACGCCCAGCTGGGTCAGCCCCATGCCGGTCCAGTTTTCGTGCTTGCGGTTCAGCTTGACGTGGATCACGCCGTCGTTCGCCTTGTCGTAGCGGTTGGTGTTGTTGTCCTTCTGATAGGCGCTCGTCTCGCTGACCGGGTCGAACGTGAATTTGCCGAACGACATATCGGTGTAATACGCGCGCAGCGATTCCTGCGATTTGAAAATCTCGGTCGCCCAGTCGTAGTCGTCGCGGTACTTGACGTCGCTGAAGCCGATCACGAGCGTGAGCAGCGGGATATCCTTTGTCGTGTCGCCCGGGCGCTCGATCTTACTCGCGCCGTTTTTGTAGCCGTTCGGGATCTTGTCAAGCGTGACCAGTTCGCCGTGGTGGGAGCGGCAAAGAGCGTCTTCTCCGCTGAACGCGCCGCCCGGCTTTGCCGGCACCGCGCAGGCGGAAACAGCGCACACCGCAAGACAAATCAGCATAACCGCAAGTGCAAGCAGCAGCTTTACGTTGGTTTTTTTCATAGTATCAAGCCCTCTCCGAGTCAAAGATTACTATTATTATCATACAATGGAAATATGGCAATGATGTGACAAAAAAGAAAAAAGTGCGGTGAAAAACACCGCACTTTTTTAATCTCTTATTCCTTGTAACCGAAATAGATGTTCTCGTCATAGACGTTGTTTTCGTCCTTGCTGTGATGCGCATACCAGACCTGCGCAAAGAACGGGTTGACCTTCGCTTCCGCGTCGTAGTTCCACGGCATCGGGAGACAGTCGGGGCACCAGTGACCGCCCTTGAGGACCAGGTTCTGCGACATCTCGAACTCATGCCCGCAGGCGCACTTCCATTTGATCGGCGTATAGACATCCTTCGGCAGTTTCTTTGCGAGGCATTCGCCGCCGCGGAATTCCGCTGCTTTCTTCAGATCGGCGAGCGTCAGGCTGTCGAACGGCTTGCTTTCGTCGTAGCCGTGGTCAAGAATGTTCTCCGGGTGCTCCTTGTCGGGGATCTCGACCTTGAAGTCCTTCCAGGAACCGATGCTGTTATACGCTTCGATCGAGCCGTAATAGGCGGTGACACGGTCGCGGATGCCGTTGTCGATCCAGGACTGCGTGCCGTACAGCGAAGTATTCGCGATCGGGCGCATCATGTACTTCTTGACGATACCCAGCGGCGCCATACCGGACATCCGGTAATAGAACGGCGCTTTCTTCGCGATACCCTTGAAGTATTCCTTCACGGGGACGTTGGCGCGGAAGTGCAGGATGTTCTCCAGATCGTCCGCGTCGGTGTACCACTGACCGTGGAAGTTCTGCAGCGTGAACCACTGCGGGTCGAACAGCTTCTTGACGACGTCCTTGCCGCGCATACCGATCGCGGACAGGAGGTATTCTTCGAACTCGTAGTTCGTCAGCCGGTAGTCGTGACCGGAGGAGATGTTGTAGAACCGGCGCCAGAAGTTCTCGGGCACGCGGGCGTTGCAGACTTTCGCGCAAAGACGGCCGGAGTCCTCCACCGTCGCCCATTCGAGCATACCGTTGATCGGCACATGGTACATGATCGGCTCCATGTTGTAGATGATGTCGGCATAGAGGATACCCGTCTGACGCAGCGAGACCCAGTATTTCAGCCCGGAGTCCGCGAGAATGCGCTCGGCGATGACCTTGCTGATCGCGTAGTGGTCATAGACGCTGATCTGGATCGGGTCGCCGCAGCGGCCCCAGTGCACCGGCGCGTTGCGGTCGCCGGTCTCGGCGACGGTACCGATATAGACAACCTTGATGCCGTCCGGATTCGGCTGCGCCTTCACAGCGTCCACGATGTTCTGCATCGCGGTCGTGTTCGTGAAGATCGTGCGCTTCGGGAAATAGTCCGCGGCGGGCGATACCATGCCACCGACGTGGATCACGTAGTCTGCGCCGGTGACGCAGGCGAGCACGTCCTCATAGACCGTCAGGTCGCCCCAGTACAGCGTGACGTCGGGGTCGCCGTTGAAGGGCGCGAACTTGTCGCGGTTCTTCTTGCTGTCGCGGTTGAGCACCACGATATGATACATGTGGCGGCGGGCATACAGTTCCTTGAACGCCGCAAAACCCATGTTACCGGAGGAGCCTGTCAAAAATACGGTTGTCTTCATCGAAAAGTCACTCCTTATGTTCGACTGAATTCGGTACTTGGTTGTACATGGGTATTATACCACAATCGCACAGCAGTGTGTGAACATTTCGTTAATCCTTTTTCAAACTTTCTATAAAACTTTTTGTAAGCATTGCCAGCCGTTATACAGCGTCTTTCACAGCCGGACGCGAACGCAAAAAAGACGCCGTCCGCGGGTTCAACCGGGACGGCGCGCTTTTGTTTTAATCGATATCACCGAACAGATCGGTGTCGTCTCCCGCCGGGGCGGGCGCCTGCGGCGCTTCAGACTGCGGCACCTTTTCCTGGGCTGCTGCTTCCTTTACCTTAGCAGGCTTTTCTTTTTTCTTCTTACCCTTTTTCTGCGATAAAGCGGCTTCGCTCTGCGCCAGCTCCTCGATCGTGAGGTATCTGCGTTTCTTGCGCAGGAAGAGCACGCGGATCAGCAACAGGAAGACGAACACGCCAAGACAGATAAGCAGGTATGTATTGTAGTCGCCCAGAATGGTGCGTACCACCGTACCGCCCTGCGGAATCGTCTTCTGGACCATACCGAGCACGTTTTCTTCGCGGACAACAACGCCCGACAGGTTATACAGCAAAGCGTTGTACTGCTCCGGATCAGCGCTGCTCGCTTCGTTTTTACCGAAGGAGAACGAGTGCGAATCGGGATCGACATAGACCGCACGATCGCCGATATCCAACGGCAGTTTGCGCTGGGCAAGGATCAGATCGCCGCTGTGGATATCCACATTGGCGTAGTCGTTGGTAACGGCGAAGAAGTAGTAATCTCCGACCGCGGATTTTCCGGTGTTGATATTCAGCAGCTTTGTCAGACCGACAGCCACCGTCGCGAGCAGACTCAGGAGAATCAGCAGCGTGACGAGCACCTTGAAGAAGACCTTGCCCTTTGACGGACGGATCACAACCTCCTGCTGCAGATCCGTTTCATCAAAGTCCACATCGTCGTCTTCCTGGGCGGGTGCTTCTTCCGGCGCCGCGGCCGGTTCTTCCGCTGTATCCTCTTCTTCCGGCGCGGCGGGTTCTTCCGCCTGCGGCGTAAAGCGGTCGTCCTGCGTTTCGTCGCTGTAACTGACAACGTCCTCAAACTGCGGTTCCGGCTCCGGCAATGCTTCGTCTTGTGCCGGAATCTCCTCCGGCGCGGCAGGCGCTTCCATGTCCTCCGTCAGTTCCGCAACCACAGGCAGCTCCTCGGGAATTGCTTCGATCTCCTCTTCGTCGTCCAGATCGCTGAACAGACGGTGCGGATCAAAGATCGGCTCCGGCTCCATGTTGATCGGCGTCTTCGGCTTTTGCTGCGTATAAACCGGCTGGTCTTCCAGCGGCGAACGGTACGGCGTGTATTCCGGTACCTTCGGCACGATCGGCTCTTCGGCAGGCGCCTCTTCCGGCACGACCGGTTCTTCCGCGGGGGATGCTTCCGGCGCTGCGGGTTCTTCAAACGGAACTTCGATCGGCGCAACAGGTTCCTCAAACGGAATCTCCACCGGCGCGACGGGTTCCTCAACGGGAACCTCCACCGGCGCAACGGGTTCCTCAACGGGAATCTCCACCGGCGCAACGGGTTCCTCAACGGGAATCTCCACCGGCGCAAC
>JAFYDS010000020.1 GCA_017544665.1 Clostridia bacterium
AGCACACCACCATTTTTCCTTTAAAGCATAAAGATCGGGTTTCGGCGAAGTAAATCGACCACGCCGGAACCCGATTTTGCTTTATTTTGCTTGATCTTGTCGCTTTTTCTCCCAAAATACAGTAAAAAACCACCTTTGTCGTTGGTAGACAAAAGTGGTTCCTTACATGGCGGAGAGCATGGGATTCGAACCCACGAACCGCTTTTGACGGTTACACGATTTCCAGTCGTGCTCCTTCGACCAGCTCGGACAACTCTCCGTGTTGCGGTTGCCTTGCTATTATACACAACCGCTTTCTAAAAATCAAGTCTTTTTCACAATTTTTTTCTCGGTTGACAGGAGCGGTGCGGGAGGGTATAATAGTTGCTGCCGCGAAAGCGGCAAATGCACAGAAAAGGAGGCGCCGCTATGCAGCAGGATCGGAAAGCCACCGTCCGCCGCGCACTGGTTTCAACCCTGCCGGTGTTCGCGGGCTATATCGGGCTCGGGTTCGGCTTCGGCGTGATTTTGCGCACGCGGGGCTACCCTGTCTGGCTGGCGCCGCTGATGGCGTGTACCATGTACGCGGGCTCGATGCAGTACGTCGCGGTCGATCTGCTGTTCGGCGGCGTGTCGCTGCTGACGGCCGCGGTGACGACGCTGATGGTCAACGCGCGCCACCTGTTCTACGGGATCTCGATGATCGAAAAATACAAGGGCGCCGGCTGGCGCGAGCCCTATCTGATGTTCGCGCTGACCGACGAGACGTATTCCCTGCTTTGCAGCGACACAACGACGGACCCCTCGCGGTATAACTATTACTTCTTTGTTTCGCTCTTTGACCAGTGCTACTGGATCATGGGCTGCACGCTCGGCGCGGCGGTCGGAGGCGTGCTGCCGTTCCCGACGAAGGGGATCGACTTTGTTTTGACGGCGCTGTTTGTCACGATCGTCGTCGATCAGTGGCGCGCCAATCGCGATCACCTGCCGGTGTTGATCGGCGCCGCCGCTGCGGCGCTCAGTCTGCTTCTGTTCGGCTCAGACAATATGCTGATCCCCGCGATGCTCCTGATCGCGGTCGTGCTGACCCTGATGCGCAAAAGGGAGGTGCCGGCCGATGGTTAACACCCACACCTTTTTGCTGATCGCGGTGATCGCCGTCGTGACCTATATGCTGCGCTCGCTGCCGTTTCTGGTCTTCTCCGGCCGAAAGACGCCCGCCTTTGTGACATACCTCGGCAAAGTGCTCCCCTACGCGATCATGGGCATGCTTGTCGTGTACTGTCTGAAGGACACCACGGTGCTCTCCTGGCCCTACGGGATCCCGGAGCTGCTGGCGTGTATCGTCGTGGTGCTGCTGCACCTCTGGCGCAAGAACACCCTTTTGAGTATCGCCGTCGGCACGGGATGCTACATGGTGCTGATTCAGGTGGTATTCAAAACTGCATAAACACAACCGGCACCCATCGGGCGCCGGCTTTCGTTTATCCAAAACTGATCTTATTCATCCACGCAGACGAGTTCATACTCCCGCGAACCGAAGCCAAGCTCCGCCGCCGCTTCGATGGTGTGGATCCCGTGGCGGGACTCCACGCGCTCGAGAAAGTGCGCCTGCCCGGGGTCGTCTTTCGCGGCGTAAACGAGGTCGATGCACGCCTGGTCGATCGCGACCGGGTCGAGCGACGCGAGCACGCCGATGTCCGCCATACAGGGATCCTCCGCGATCGCGCAGCAGTCGCAGTCCACGGAAAGATTCTTCATCACGTTGATATACGCCGCCTTGCCGCCGAAGTAGCGCACGACGCTCGACGCGGCGTCCGCCATGCTCTCCAAAAAGCGGTCCTGCGCCGGGAGGTGGCCCCAGACGGTTCTCTGGTTCTTGTCCTGTCCGGCGGAATGGATCCACGCCTTGCCCTCGCTCGACGCGCAGCCGATCGAAAGCTGCTTGAGCGCGCCGCCGAAGCCGCCCATCGGGTGGCCCTTGAAGTGAGAGAGCACCAAAAGGGAGTCGTATTTGGCGAGGTCTTTGCCGACGAAATTCTCTTTGAGCGCATGGCCGTTTTCGACGGGCAGAGAAAGGTCGGGTCCTGTCTCGTCGAGCAGATCGACGGTGAAGTATTGCTCCCAGCCGTGGTCCTGCAACAGCTTCTTATGCTTTTCTGTGGAGTTGCGCGCGCCGGGGTAGGCGGTGTTGCACTCCACAACGGTGCCGCCGATCCGGTCGATCAGCAGACGCCAAAAGTCGGGCTTGAGGAAGTTCTGGTTGCCTTCTTCGCCGGAATGGAGCTTGACGGCGATCTTGCCCTGCAGCGGAGCACAGACGCGGTCATAGAGCGCCGAAACCGATTCCGGCGTGATCACAGACGTAAAATAGACGATCGGTTTTGCCATGAGGATTCATCCTTTCCTTTACCACCTGCAGGCGACTATTCTAGTTTAGATGTAACTCTAAAAAACAATAAGTATGGCATTAACTATAAGACATATAATCTAGCAAAAAGCATTCTTACTTCTTCGTCCTATATGATGGTTGCCACTGATAGCCACATTTGGCACAACGGTTTGTTGTCTTAGAAGACCCCAAAAAGCCAAACAATAAATTCCATCCTCGCTGACCGGTTGAAATATGAGTAGATCCGCAGCGTGGACATATGACCTCATCAGATTCTTGTGTTTCTGTGGATATTGCTTCCATTTTTTGTGGCTGCAGCCGCGGGAACGCGCGGTAGACCGCGATCACCAGCACCGGCACCACCAGCAGCTGTAAGATCACGGCGGGCACGGCGTTGACGAAGCCGTTTGTCAAAAAGAGCTTGAGCGTGAACGGGTCGCCGCCAAGCCCCGCCAGCGCGGCGCGCGACAGGCCCCAGACGAGCCGCCCGAGCAGCATCGCCGCGATCAGCGAAACGTAGATATAGCCGGGCTTTTTCGGCAGCAGGCGGTACAGCAGTCCGGTCACAAGACCGTAGGTGCCGAGCTCAAACGCCATTCCGATCGCGTTCGGGAACATGGCGGGCATGTGGAACAAAAACGAGCGCATCAGCGGCGCGATGATACCGACCGCGAGGCCGTACCACGGGCCGCAGAAATAGCCGCAAAGCAGCACCGGCAAATGCATCAGCGACACCTTGTTGGCGATCTGCTGGACCTGTCCGGTCAAAAACGGAAGCACCATACAGAACGCGAGCATCAGCGCCGCGATGGTCAGCCGCAGCAGACGGTTATCCTGTTTCGATTGCATCTGACATCATCCTTTCCTTTTGCGCCCCGTCTTGGACGAAGCGGCGCCGCCGGGGACGGCGCGCTTAAAGCAGCGCTTTGAGCTGTTCGACTGTTTCTTTGACCAGCTCGCTCATCGTGGCGTCTTTGACGCCGATCACGCGGTTGTTGCAGCGGTTCAGCGGCAGCAGCAGCTTGACCGCCGGGCTTTGCCCGATGGCGACCGCCATCTTCGGCGTGATCTCGCCAAGCAGAGAGTCGGCGGACACAATACCGATCGAGCCGACGATCACGTCCGCGTCGCGGCAGGCGACGAGCACCGGGTTTTCCCCTGTAGCGCCCTGCGATGCGCCCGCCTTGAGCATCGCGGCGGTCGCGATGGCGTTCGTGCCGATCGCGAGCGGCTCCAGCGTCGGCAGCTCTTTGCGGATCGCCTCTACAAGCAGACTGCCGAGACGACCGCCCTGTCCGTCAATAATCACGAGTTTCACGGGATACTCACTCTCCTCCCTGCGTTACTCCTATTATCCTAAAAAGCGCCGCGTTTGTCAAGAGGAAAACCGTTTTCGCTCTTGTATTTTGCGGGCGAATCTGCTACTATAATAGCAAAGAAAAACACGCGGGAGGGCTTCACGATGTTCTTTCAAAAAATACTCGCCTGGCTGCTCGTTGTCCGGCTCTTTTTCGCCGCCGGTTTTTTCCTGCCCGGCAACCAGAGCCGCGCCGAAGCGATCGCGCAGGATGAAACCGCGTCGGCGGGCTATTCGCTGACGCAGCTGCTGCTCGAAAAGTGCTACGATCCGCTGGGCCATAATATGCACAAGCACACCGACGATAAGGGTCTGACCTACGCCTGGGGCGCCGCCTCGTTCCTCGAAGCCATGGCGGACGCCTACCGCCTGTTCCCGGCCGACCTGCGGCTCCGGTACGACTACAACGATGCGCTCAAACGCTGTATTCCGCACTATCTGGCAAAGGACCAGACGATCGAAACGCCGTCCGGTCCGGTCTCCGGGATCACGTATTACAACGCTTCGGCGGGCAACCGCGGCGACTATTACTACGACGACAACGCCTGGATCTGCATCCAGCTGCTCTTCGGCTACCAGAATCTTGGTGATAAGTCTCTGCTGGACGCCGCCAAAAAGAATCTCGCCTTCCTGCGCACCGGCTGGGACGACGTTTTTGGCGGCGGGATCTACTGGTCCGCTTCTTACGAAAGCAAAAACGCGTGCGCCAACGCGCCGACCGCAATCGCGAATCTGCTGTATTATCAGATCACGGGTGAGAAAGACTATCTGGAACACGCGCAGGCAATCTACGACTGGATGAACGCGACGCTGCGTGAAAACGATCTCTTTTCGGACGCGATCGGCGTTGCGGACGGCGGCATCAACCACTGGAAGGCCGCCTACAATCAGGCGACGATGATCTACGCGGGCAGCCTGCTCTATGATCTCACGGGCGCAGAGAAGTACTACGAGCTGACAAAGAAGACCGTCGACGCCTCCCTTTCTCTGATGTTCATCGAGACAGAGACGGAGGACGGCGGCACCGATATCGCGATGCGCGAAAACCCGATCTATTCTGCGTGGTGCATAGGCTGGCTCGTGCGCAGCTATGTGAAGTGGTTTGAAGTTGATCCGCAGCACGACACGGCTGCGATGGACCGGACCAATGCTGTGCTGCGAAAAGAACTCGCCACCAAAGACGAAGACGGGCTGTACGACCCCTTCTTCTGCTCCGGCGGCAACAATCCGGACGCCTATTCCAGCCTGCTGGCGCAGTCCGGCGTCGCGTGCTCTCTGCTGAACGCCGCGTATTACAACGCCGTTCTGCAGTGACGGATTTCGGGGAGAACGCCGCTCAAGGGCAGGCGTTTTCCGGCTTGATTTTAGATAGTTCATTTCAAAAAGCCTCTTTTGCATTTTGCAAAAGAGGCTTTTTACTTTTCTTTTTGAGTATTGCTTAAAGGACGATTAAATCCGGGTCAAAGCGACCATTTTGTTTGAAAATACCTAACGGAAGCGGATCGTTATCTGTCTGATGCGCTGCAGCAAATTGCATGGCAACATTTTTAAGTTCTTCGGCGGTAATCAGTAAAATGATAAGCTTTATTATATTGGCAAATTGTATACGTATGATTCCGTTCTTTTGTTTAGTAAATATGCAACTGTTTTGAGAACATTTGATCAATTATTAGAATAACATAGAACGTTCAATAAGTCAACCAATTCTTTTTTTCGTTATTTTCTATTCAAATTGGATTGCTGCATGCCAAAAACCTCTTTAACTTTTGGCAAGAAAGGCTTTTTGTCATGCGGGCAAGAGATACACCTCTGCTGGATATATGCGTGCCATGTGTTTTTTCACCGATTTTGAGCGGCAACGTTGATTTCGTGCAAAACGAATGCTATAATAATCCTGTCCATTGGTATCTGAAAAGGTGATCGTATGAAAGAACTGTTTTCCGAAATACCCTGCATTTGCGGCGACGGTCTGGAGCTCCGGCGTCTGGAGCTGTGCGACGCCGAAGGCTTGCGCGCACTGACCGGGTGCGATGAAGTTTACCGGTATCTGCCGACTTTTCTCTTTGAAAAGCAGTCGGCGGACGCCGTGAAAACGATCCGCCGTATGTATACGCAAAACCGGAACGAATCGCTCATTCTCGGCGTTTTTTCAGACGGCGGGTTCTGCGGTCTGGCGGAGTTCTACGGTTATCGCGCGCCGCTCCGGAAAATCAGCGTCGGCTACCGTCTGCTGCCGCAGTGCTGGGGGGAAGGGGATCGCCACAAAGACGCTCGGTCTGATGGTCGGCTATCTCTTCCATGGAACAGATGTGAAGATCATCACGGCAAGCGTGATCCCCGAAAACCGCGTCTCTGCGCAGGTGCTGAAAAAGAACGGCTTTCGCCTTGCCGCACGCGCCGTGTTGGAAAACTGGGGTCATCCGCTCCCCACAAAAGCGGACAAGTGGATCAAAACGGCTGCCGGTTATCACCGCGCGTATCGCCCGAACGCTGAACCCGGCGGCGCAGCATCACAGGAGACCGTTTCCTGATTCGCTACAACAACCAAACAATCGAAACTCTTGAAAGGCGGGAGTTCTATGAAAAAAGTCCGCATCACTGTGATGCGCAAAGCGGAATACAAAGACCTGATGGCGCAGTATGAAAACCCGATCGAGCACGCGTGCGACCTTAAAGCCGGGCAGGTGTTCGTCGCCAACGGCTGGGAAAAGCCCGCCGGCTTTTGCCCGAGCGCGTGGGACACGCTTTCTCCGTTTGTCTTGGCGCTGTCGCACGGCGCGGAGAATTTCTATGACGGCTGGATGAAAA
>JAFYDS010000156.1 GCA_017544665.1 Clostridia bacterium
TCGCCTGCCGCGTGGCGCGTCTTGCGACGAAGAAAAAGTACATCATCAAAATGGGCGGCGCCTATCACGGCTGGTCCGATCAGCTCGGCTACGGTATCCGCATCCCCGGCACGAAGTTCACCCAGGCGCACGGCGTGCCCATCCGTCTGATGCGCGACACGCAGGAGTTCTTCCCGAACGATCTCGACGAACTCGAGCGCAAACTCAGACGCAACCAGCTCTTCGGCGGCACGGCTGCCGTGTTCATCGAGCCGGTCGGTCCCGAAAGCGGCACGACCCCGCTCAACAAGGAATTCAACAAAGGCGTCGAGCGTCTTTGCCGCAAGTACGGCGCGCTCCTGATCTTCGACGAAGTGGTCACCGGCTTCCGCATCGGTATGGCGGGCGCGCAGGGCTACTTCGGCGTGGAACCCGACCTGACCGTCTTCGGTAAGGTCATCGCGGGCGGCTACCCCGGTGCGGGCGGCCTCGGCGGCAAGCGCGAATACATGAAATACATGGGCGCCGGTCTCGACGGCGGCCAGAAGATCAAGAAGGCCTTCTGCGGCGGTACGATGGCGGCGACGCCGATCTCCTGCGTCGCGGGCTACTACACCCTTGAAGAGATCGACAAGCAGAACGCCTGCCAGCGCGCCGGTATCCTCGGCGACCGCCTGACCAAGGGCCTGCAGGAGATCATCGACAAATACAACCTCCCGTTCGTGGCGTTCAACCAGGGCTCCATCTGCCATATGGAAACTGTCGGCACCATGCACCTTTCCATCGACTGGCACAAGCCTTGGCAGATCCCGGCCGTCCTCAAGGAAAGCGACGTCCGCAAGGCCGAGATGCAGCACATGGGCGCCGCCTACATGGCGGAAGGCATCGTGACCGTCGGCGGTTCGCGTCTGTACACCAGCGCGGCGTACAACGAAGAGATGATCGACGACGCGCTGTCCCGCTTCGACCGCATCTTCTCCAAGTGCGTCAAGATCGGCGACTAACCAAAACCGTTTCGGGGCAGGGACAACCTGCCCTTTCCATTCTCAAAAAAGGAGAACACGACTATGGATATTCTGCAAGCAAAACAGATCGTGATCGCCGCGGGCAAAAAGCTCGTGGAAACCGGCCTGATCGCGCGCACCTGGGGCAACGTCAGCTGCCGGATCGACAGCCAGTCGTTCGTCATCACCCCCAGCGGCAAGGCGTATGAAACGCTGACGCCGGACGACATCGTGCTGGTCCGTGCGGCGGATCTCAGCTACGACGGCGACGTGAAGCCCTCGAGCGAAAAGGGCATCCACGCGCAGTGCTACCTGCTGCGTCCGGAGTGCAATTTCGTGATCCACACCCATCAGCCGAACGCCTCGATCATCAGCGCTCTCGGCGCCGACATCAACGACGTCGAAGGCGAAGCGAAGGACATCATCGGCGACAATGTGCCGCTCGCGTCCTACGGTCTGCCCGGCACAGGCAAGCTGAGAAAAGGCGTCGTCAACGCGCTCAAGCGCTCCGACAGCAAGGCCGTCATCATGAAGCACCACGGCGCGGTCTGCCTCGGCAAGGACTACGACGAAGCGTTCGCGATCGCCTCTGCGCTCGAGGACGTCTGCAAAAAGGTCGTGTTCGACCGTTGCAGCGCGATGGCGAACAAGCCCGTCGAAACCTTCCGCGAGGTCTGCGACTATGTAACGGAGCTCAAAAAGCGCGCCGACGCGCCCGCCCCGAAGCTGACCGCCTACGATTCCTCCCGCGAAGGCAACGTCGTGAAGCTGCAGGGCAAGGACGGCAGCGAAAAAGCGATCATCGGCATCGCGAAGGAGAATATCATCCTCGGCGACTGGCCGGGCGAGCTGGACATGCACGTCGCGATCTACAAGGCCCGCGAAGACGTCAACTATATCATTCAGTCGCAGGACGAGGCGGTCGTCGCCGCGTCGAAGATCACGAAGGTGCTGCGCCCGCTGCTCGACGACTTTGCGCAGATCGCCGGCACGACCGTGAAGACCGCGTTCTACAACCCGAACGACATTCTCAAGACAAAGAAGAACGTCGTCAAGGCGCTCGGCAAGCACAAAAACGCCGCGCTGCTGAAAGACAACGGCGCCGTCTGCGTCGGTTCGTCGCAGGACGAAGCCGAAGCCGCCGAGATGGTCACGGCGAAGAACTGCAAGACGTTCGTCTCCTCCGGCCTCTATGAAAAGGTGAAGCCGATCGGCAAGGTCGATTCCGTGCTGATGAACGTCATTTACCGGCTGAAATATTCCAAACAGAAATAATAGCCCCCGATTTTGCCCCTTGGTACACCCGAGGGGCTGTTTTTTTGTGCATTTTGATCAGTGCGGTTTATGCTTTTTAACTTGACAAAGGGCGGTAAAGAATGGTATATTTTAAAAGCATCATTCAAAACGTGCGCGCCCCGGCGGCGCCGCGAAAAAAAGGAGGAAACATCAAACATGAAACAAACGAAAAGAACCCTTGCGATTCTGCTTGCCGTGTTGTTGCTGGCGCTGTCCATGCCGTTCGCGGCGATGGCGGAAGACGCGACGTCCGGTTCCTGCGGCACGGATGCTACATGGAACTACGACGCTGCGACAAAGACCTTGACAATCAGCGGAACAGGCGCGACAAACGGGTATTCAACAGCCGTGGATAAAAGAGCGCCTTGGTTTGCATTGGAAGCTGATATTACAACTGTTGTTGTTGAAGAAGGTATTACTGCTTTAGGCAACCAGTTTCTTTGGCACAATACGAGCGACCCTTGCGCCGTTAAAACAATCAGTCTTCCGGAGACGTTGACATCGTTGGGTAATCACAGCTTTTGTAATTGCAGTGAATTAGAAACTGTCAATCTTCCGAAATCTCTGGTTAGTATTGGCGTCAGCGTATTTAGCGGATGTTCATCGTTGAGCACAATTCCTTATGCCGGTACTGTCGCTGATTGGAGTAACGTAACGGTGGATGCGAGTTCGGGACTCGATGTTAGCAAAGTCACTTTCCACACTCATGCTTATGCAAATCCGGTATTCGACTGGAATTCCACCGGCGAGGGCGAAGCAACGGTGTGGAGCGCGACCAAGGCAACCTTTACCTGCGAATGCGACGCAACGATTGATATTGAAGCGACTGTTACACCTGTGACGACAAATCCGAAATGTGAAGATGCGGGTTCTACGGTATATACCGCAACAGCCACGCCGACTGCTGAGACATACGGTGAAGGTGAAGAAGCTATTACTATCGGTACGTTTGCAAACGAAACGTATACCGATTCAAAAACAGTCACAATCAGCGCGACTGGACATACATTTCCGTTGGTTCCCCACCCGGAAGTGAAGGCAACCTGCACCGCGCCCGGCACAGAAGCATACTGGGAGTGCTCTGCCTGTCAAACGTTGTTTTCTGATGAAACGGGCAATGATGTGATTCCAGAACCGATTAGTATTTCAAAATTACCCCACGAGTTTGTAAAAGGCGAGGGTGCTGTCATTCGTCACAACGAGGGCAATACACACGACTATAAGTGTAAGAATTGCGACACCTATGGTGAAGCAGAGGATTGTACCATTGGTGATTGGGAAGATGGAACCGTGACATGCACAGAATCCGGTACAGAAGTCAAAAAATGCACCATTTGCGGTGGTATCTGCGAAACAAGAGATGCCGATGCAAAAGGTCATGTTTATACAGGCAATGCAATCAACAACAATGATGCAACGGATGAATCCGAAGGAACGCATACGATGACCTGCAAATACTGTGGTCTGCGGAGCGTCAAAAAAGAAGAGCATAGTTGGAATGATGGCGAGGTACAAACCCCAGCTACATGTACAGCTGCAGGCACGAAGGTCTTTACATGTACGATCTCAGGCTGTGGAGCAACGAAAGAACAGTCTATTCCTAAAACAGGTCATGATTTCTATGATCTGAAGATAGAAAAAGAAGCACAGGAAGACGGCACTTATTTGGTGACGGCATCTGCCTACTGCAAAACGGAAAACATTTATATTGAGGAATCAAAAACGGCAGTCCTTGAAGTGGATACGGCTCCGACTTGTAAAGATACTGGTAAGGGCCATTATAAAACAACCTTTACCAATTTCTTCGCAGAGACCAATGGAGAGTATACATTCGAAATTAACGGAGGCATTCTTCCCGTTAATCCGGAAGCGCACAATCTGGTAAAAGTTCCCGCTGTCGCTCCGACCTGCCAAAACGGCGGCAATGGCGGCAACGACGCGTATTGGAGATGTACGATCTGTGGCGGTTTGTTTGAAGATGTTGCTGGTGAGGAAGGTGAAGAAAGCACGGCGGGTGAGAAGATAGATTCGATTCCGCAACTAGCAGCTTTGCCGCATGAACCAAAGACGGAAACCCAAAATGTTGTAGATGCTTCCTGTACAGTGGCTGGTTCTTACGATGAGGTTGTGACATGTACACGCTGCGGAGAGGTCCTTTCCAACACGCATAAGGAAGGTGAAATGCTCCCGCACACTTTGATCCGAAACGGTTCATCCGCAACCTGCACGGAAGACGGAACCGAAGCTTATTGGACGTGCTCTGTTTGTCTAAAAATGTTCTCAGATGAGACTGGAACGAACGAAATCAAATCGACAGTCACCATCCCGAAACTTGGACATGATTTCAGCGGCGATATCGTTGCCAATAACGATAAGACTCATAGCTATAAATGCAAAAGAGAAGGCCGTAATGTGCTCGGTGCGGTGATCGACGGCAAACAAACAGAGGGCGGCAAAATAGTATGCACATTCTCTGGCGATTGGCAGGACGATCCCGAACATACGGCGACCTGTCAAGTTTCCGGTATTCAGTTTAAGTCCTGTGATAGTCAATGCGGCAATAAAACGGAACAAGAAATTGATACAAGAGACCATGACTATTCTGTCCCGAGAGCATTGGGCGATCACTCTCAGGAAGGCGAGGGTGAAGGCGTTCATGTCTACTATTGCTCTTACAACTGCGGTCAATATAAGGTGACCCAAAAAGAGGCACATAAGTGGACGGCGTGGACAGATCTTGAAACTGATCCGACAACTTGCAGTCATCTTGGAAAAATCACACGGAAATGTAGTGTGTGCGATTTGAACGAGATAAAGGATGCTGCTGAAACGCTCCCGCATACTTACCCCGAGGAAAAGAGTTATGATGTCGTTGTCAAAAAATCAGACGAGGGCACGACCTATACCGTGAAGGCATTTACAGCTTGCTCTGATTGCCATGAGATTCTCAGAGACGAAGCTGACGCCGAAGTCGTTGTTACCGAAGGCAAGGAACCGACCTGCAAAGCCACCGGCGAAGGCACCTATGTTGCCAAGTTTAAAGCGCCGTTTGAGGATTATACGATTCTTGATGAAGACGGTCAGCCGGTCAAGGCTAAGATCGCGATCGATCCGGATGCGCATCAGCTGACGCCTGTTGCCAAAAAGGAAGCAACCTGTGAAGAAGACGGCTACGAAGCCTATTGGCAGTGCGGCCTTTGCGACAAGTTGTTCAAGGCTGAGGCGGCAACCGCCGACGATGTGATCGAAGCGCCGATCGTGATCGGCAAGCTCAACCACAGCTATACCAAGAAGACTGTCAATGACAACACGCTCTATGCTGCGGTGACCTGCACACAGGCGGCGAAGTACTACTACAGCTGCGCAAGATGCGGCGCCATTGAAGGCGACGCGGCGCATACCTTTACGAACGGCAATGCGCTCGGACATGATTTCAGCGGGGCGTATCAGAATGTTGCCGACGGCACCCATAACCGTAAGTGTGTCCGCTGTGAAGCGTATGGTATCGGTACGATTGAGAACGCAACAGAAGCCTGCTCCGGCGGCACGGCGACCTGCATGGCTGCGGCTGTTTGCGCCCTTTGCAATACGGCTTACGGCACTGTGGACAGCACAAACCACAATTGGGTTGAAAACGCGGCGGAAGACTATCTGAAAGCTGCTGCGGACTGCACGAATCCGGCAGAGTATTACAAGTCCTGCTCGCGCTGCGGCACAACCAATAAAGAAGCGACCTTCACTGTCGGTTCTGCCCTCGGTCACGTCTGGGGCGACTGGGAGTATCTTAACGAAACGTACCATCAGCACTTCTGCGCAAACGATCCCGATAACACGCATCGGGAAAAAGAAAAGCACGTAGTTGATGTTAAGGTGATGCGTGAAGAGGATTCGATCTATCCCAATGTGAAGACGCATTGTCAGGAAGTGGAATACTGCACTGTCTGCGGCGCTGTACTCAAGGTTCTTGATGAGTGGACAGAGACGGCTCAGCATCAGCACGAGTACACCTCCGTTGTGACACGCGAGCCGAACTGCAAGTATGAAGGCGTTCGCACCTTCACCTGCCAGATCTGCGGCAACGTTGTGACGGAATCCATCGCGACCAACGGCGTGCACGCCGATGCCGATAACGACGGCTACTGCGATTATTGTAAGAACATGATGACCGGCGGCGATCACTGCCCGCAGTGCGGCAAGATCCACAACGGCGGCTTCGGCGACAAGCTGACCGGCTTCTTCCACCGTATCGCGGCGTTCTTTACAAGACTGTTCCGCTAAACCTTAACAGCGAGCTCCCTGCTTCGGCGGGGAGCTTTTTCCTTTCACGGACGCGTGCGGCGCGCACGAAAAAAAGCTTGACAAATCCGCTCGGTTTATTATAAAATATTCTATAACGATAAAACAAAGGAAGGACGGTGCTCTCATGGCGCAACCGCAGAAGACGCCGACGCAGCAGCCGGAGGAAGCCGGTCCGCAGACCCTGAAGGCCAAGCTGCAAAGCACCTATTTTTATACGATCTACCTGTTCTTTGTGCGCAATTTCCGCAAGGCGAAGGCGGGCTGCATCCGCATCCACAAAAGCTTCCGCCGCAGCGTCCGGCGCACGTTCGACCCGCTGTATAAGTGGTATGTCTATAAGCGGCTGTTCCCGCGCGTGTACCGAAAACACGCCGCGTCGCCCGTCGATGAACGAAAGGTCGTTTTCGTGGAGCTGCGTCTGCCGAAACTGACCAACAGCTTCAAGGTGCTGTACGATACCCTGTACCGCGACTATGACTTCGACCTGCACTGCCACTTCCTGCGCAATACCTACGTCACCCGGCGGCAGTACCGCAAAAACTGCAAAGTCATGCTCGCCGATATCGCAACGGCAAAGTACGTCTTCTTTGACGAAGCGACCAACGTCAACGGCTGCTTCAAGATGCGCCCGGAAACCGTCGTGACCCAGCTGTGGCACGGCTGCGGCGCCTTTAAGAAGTTCGGATTCTCCACCGCCGACGCCATCTTCGGCGCAACGCGCGAGCAGATGGAAAAGTATCCGTTCAACCGTAACTATACCCGCGTCACGGTCAGCTCGCCCGAAGTCGTCTGGGCGTACGAGGAAGCGATGCAGTACACCCCGGAAAGCGGCGTCGTCAAGGCGCTCGGCTCCAGCCGGACCGATATCTTCTATGACAAAAAGGTGATCGACAAGGCGTTCGAAAACCTCTATGCGCTGATGCCGCAGGCGAGGGGCAAAAAGGTGATTTTGTACGCGCCGACCTTCCGCGGCCGCGTCGCGAAAGCGACCACCCCACGGGTGCTGATTCCGGAATTCATGAAGTACTGCCTCGGCAACGAGTATGTGCTGCTGTTCAAACACCACCCGCTGGTGCGCAAACGCCCGAAGATCACCGACTTCTGCGCCGATTTCGCGATGGACGTCACGGATACGATGACGATCGAAGATCTGCTCTGCGTCGCGGATATCTGCATCTCCGACTATTCGTCGCTGGTGTTCGAGTATTCGCTGTTTGAAAAGCCGATGATCTTTTTGGCGCACGACCTCGAAAACTTCTTCGACTGGCGCGGCTTCTATTACGATTACAACGAGCTCGCCCCGGGCCCGATCGTGGAGAACACGACCGGCGTGATCGACTATATCCAGCATATCGACGAGCGCTTCGACCGCGCACGGGTCCACGCCTTCCGCGAAAAGTTCATGGCGTCCTGCGACGGACACGCGACCGAGCGGATTCTGGAAGACGCGTTCGGCGACGCGCTGCAGGCGCATAAGCGTGAAACCCCGCTGCCTGACGAGCCGTATCATCTGATTCCCTGCGCCGCCGATTTCACGGAAGTGGAAGAGGAGGGCGACGACCCGGACGGCGACGATGGCAAGGAAACCGCAGAGGATGCATCCAAAGAAGAATAACACCAAAAGGAGGCATTGCGTCCTCCTTTTCTTACAGGAGAGAAAACGATGCTTGTCAAAATCAAACGCCTGCTGCAAAAGGGACCGCTGTACCGGCTTTATCTGCTGGTCTGCAAGCGGTACCGCTTCTGGGTGCAGGACGTGCAGTACCCGCGCATCTACCGCCGGGCGGCGAAACACCCGGTCGATGAAAACAAGGTGCTGTTCCTCGAATGCAGCCGCGAAGCGCTGTCGAACAGCTTTTCCGTGCTGTACCGCACGCTGGAAGAACAGGGCGGCAAAACGCTGCGCTGCCACTATCTGCTGCACACGACGGCGTCGCGGCGCGAACAGAGAAAACGCTGCCGCGCCTTTGTGCGCGACCTTGCAACGGCGGGCGTGCTCTATCTGGACGAGGGGACAGATATTCTCTCGCACGTCCCCGTGCGGGCGGAAACGCAGGTCGTCCAGCTTTGGCACGGCTGCGGCGCGTTCAAGAAGTTCGGGCGCAGCGTGGCGGAAAAGCAGTTCGGCGCCTCGGCGGACTATATGGACACCCACCCGTTTCACAGCCACTATTCGCTGGTGACCGTCTCGTCGCCGGACGTGATGTGGGCGTATGAGGAAGCGATGGAGTACCCGCGCGAGACGGGCGTTGTACAGCCCCTCGGCGTCAGCCGTACCGACGTGTTCTTCGACAAAGCGTTTCTGGACAGTGCAAAACAGAATCTGCTGCGCCTTGTGCCGCAGAGCGCGGGAAAACGGGTGCTGCTCTACGCGCCGACCTTCCGCGGCGAGATCATGGACGCTTATTCTCCCGACGTGCTGGACCTTGAAGCGCTTCGTGCCGCCCTCGGAAATGAGTGGGTGCTGCTTTGCAAGCACCATCCCCATGTGAAGCGCCGTTCGGCGATCCCGCAGTCGTGCCGCGACTTTGCGTTCGACGTCACCGACAGTATGACGATCGAAGACCTGCTCTGCACCGCGGACGTGTGCATCTCGGACTACTCCTCGCTCGTTTTTGAATACGCGCTTTTCGAACGGCCGATGCTGTTCCTTGCCTACGACCTCGACGATTATTTCGACTACCGCGGGTTCTATTATGACTACAACGACCTTGCGCCCGGCCCGATCGTCAAAGACACGGACGGCGTGATCGACTTTCTGCAGCACCTCGACGAACGCTTCGACCGCGCAAGGGTGCAGGCGTTCCGGCAAAAGTTCATGTCCGCCTGCGACGGTCGCGCGACGGAACGGATTTTGCAATACGTGGAGGAACATAAATAAACGCATGAAAACAGCCGCCTGCGGGCGGCTGTTTTAGTGTGCAGTGTGGAGTTTGCAGTGTGGAGTTATAAATGTGGGATTTGGAATGTGGAATGTGGAATTGTGCATCCATCCTTCAATCTCGCAGCGGGTGATTTGTTTTAGTTATCTCATTCTTCGCGTTTATCCCACATTTGCTGATGACCAAAGACTGTTGACTGTCGACTTTCACTGCACACTACACACTCCACACTATAATTCGTGATGCGCCTTCACCTTCTGCAGCGCGCCCTTCTCGAGTCGCGAGACCTGCGCCTGCGAGATCCCGATCTCCTTTGCGACCTCCGTCTGCGTCAGCCCGCGCAAATACCGCAAAGCGAGAATGTGCTTTTCCCGCTCGGGGAGGTCGCGGATCGCCTGCTTGAGCATCATCTCGTCGATCCACTGCTCGTCGGAATGGTTGTCGCCGAGCTGATCCATCACATAGATCGTGTCGCCCGCGTCGGAATAGACCGGCTCATACAGCGAGACCGGGTCGACGATCGCTTCGAGCGCGAGGACGACCTGATGTTTGGGAACGCCGATCGCCTGTGCGATCTCCTCCACCTTCGGTTCGCGCCCGGTCTCGCGCTGCAGCGCCTCCTTCGTCTGCATCGCGCGGTACGCCAGATCGCGGATCGACCGGCTGACGCGGACGGGGTTGTAGTCGCGCAGATAGCGCCGCACTTCGCCGATGATCATCGGGACGGCATAGGTGGAAAACCGGACGCCGAGCGACGTGTCAAAGTGGTCGATCGCCTTCATCAGTCCGATACAGCCGACCTGAAAGAGGTCGTCCGGGTTTTCGCCCCGCGCCGAAAACCGTCCGATCACACTGAGCACCAACCGCAGATTGCCCGTGATGAGCTTTTCGCGCGCCGCCTTGTCGCCCTGACTTGCCTTTTGCAGCAGCGCCGTCTTTTCCGCTTCGCTGAGCACTTCGAGTTTCGCCGTGTCGATGCCGATGATCTCGACCTTGTTTTTCTGCATCCCATCATCTCCCGCCTTCAGTATGGACGTCTGCGCCGTACGTTAAACCGACGGGAGAGGTTGAAATCTCTGGAAAAATGTGATACAATAACTATAACTACGATTCTTTTCGCTTGAGGGAGGTTTCTCGATGAAGTATCAGATCAAAAAGCTGGAAGCGAACAATTTCGATTTATATGAACAAAACAAGCTGCCCGGCCGCGCCTACGCGATCCCGTACCGCGACAGCGAAAAGCTGCTGG
This sequence comes from Clostridia bacterium, assembly GCA_017544665.1. Taxonomy (GTDB): domain Bacteria; phylum Bacillota; class Clostridia; order Oscillospirales; family Acutalibacteraceae; genus UBA6857. Next base: position 10,710 of record JAFYDS010000156.1, read on the forward strand.
CGCAGGACGCGCTGACCGAGCGCTTCGAAAGCGACCTTGTAACGGTGCTTTCGGGCGAATGGCAGTTCCGCTATTATGAAAAGATCTCGCGTCTGCCGACCTATATCGACACCGAAAAGCTCGCGCTCGATACGATCGCCGTGCCGTCCACGTGGCAGCGGACGGGCTACGAAAAGCCGGTCTATCTCAACGCGTCCTATGAGTTTCCGGTGACCGCGCCGTACGTGCCCGAAGAGATGAGCGCCGGCGTCTATGTCAAGCGCTTTTCTGTCCGCGACGACACGAAGCACACGATCCTCAGCTTTCTCGGCGTCTGCTCGTCGCTGACGCTCTATGTCAACGGCCGTTATGTCGGCTACAGCGAGGGCTCACACAACACGGCGGAGTTCTCGCTCGACGGAATCGTTACGCCCGGAGAAAACGAGCTGCTCGCCATCGTAACCAAGTGGAGCAACGGCACCTATCTCGAATGTCAGGATATGTTCCGCGAAAACGGCATTTTCCGCGACGTGCTGCTGACGGAGCTGCCGGAAAGCTATCTGCTCGACCACCGCGTCCACACGTCGAAGGACGCCGACGGCTGGGAACTGAGCGTGGAAGGAACGCTTGGCGGAGAGAACGGCGCGGGGCTGCAGATCACGGCGCAGCTGTTCGACGAAGACGCGCTTCTGCGCAGCCAGACGGTCAGCGTGAGCAAGGAATACAGCTTCTTCTTCTCCGTGTCGGACGCGAAGGAATGGACGGCGGAGACTCCGTCGCTCTATACGCTGCTTTTGACGCTGTCGGATAAACACGGCGATCTGGAGTCGATCCGCGTGCGTGTCGGCTTCCGGCAGGTCAAAATCGACGGCGAACGCTTTTTGTTCAACGGTGCGCCGATCAAGTTCAAGGGCGTCAACCACCACGATACCCACGAAAAAACCGGCTATGTGATGTCGGCGCAGGATCTTGCGCGCGACGTCCGGCTGATGAAGGAATTCAACGTCAACGCCGTGCGTACCTCGCACTATCCGCCCGACCCGATCTTCCTCGACCTTTGCGACGTCTATGGTCTGTATGTGATCGATGAAGCGGATATCGAGACTCACGGTATGTGGGCCGACCACATGCGGATAAATGCCCTGTCGAACGACAAGCTTTGGCAGCCGCGCTATCTCGACCGCGTCAGCCGGATGTTCCAGCGCGACAAGAACCACCCGGCAATCACCATGTGGAGCCTCGGCAACGAATCGGGCGGCTGGAAGAACCAGGACGCCTGCTGCGCGTGGCTCAAAAAGCGCAGCTCGCTGCCCGTCCACTATGAGGGCGTGATCCGTACGCCGCGCGGCTCCTATGACGTGATTTCCGAGATGTATCCGCGGTTCCCGTTCTTCTCGCGGATCGCCGATCACAAGCTCGGCTCGCGCTACCGCGGCAAGCCCTATTTCATGTGCGAATACTGCCACGCGATGGGCTTCGGCCCCGGCTCGCTGGAGGATTACTGGCAGTATATCTATGAGCATGAACAGCTGTGCGGCGGCTGTATATGGGAGTGGGCGGACCACAGCGTCTATAACAAGAAGGCCAAATATACCTACACCTACGGCGGTGACCACGGCGAAGCGCACCACGACGGCAACTTCTGCGTCGACGGCCTGTTCTATCCAAGCCGCAAGCCGCACACCGGCGCCTGGGCGATGAAAACGACCTACCGTCCGATCCGCGCGGCGTTCGTCAGCGAAAACCTCTACCGCTTCACGAATACCAACCGCTTCTTAAACGCGGACGTTTACGACGTGACGTATGAACTGCTGCGTGACGGCGAAACGATCGAAACGGGCAAGGTTGCGCTTGAGATCGCGCCGCGGCAGTCGCAGACGGTCGTCATCGGTCACGCGATGACCGATCCGGATCACGATTACTGTATCAACTTTGTCTATCACGACAAGAAGGGCAACCACATCGCGACGGAACAGCTGACGCTGCAGGAAGCGGTCTTGGCGCCGCAGACGGACAGCAAGCGCGCGGTCGCCTTCCTCAAAAAGCACGACTCGATCCTCGTCGCGTTCGAAAACGGGCGCGCGGTGTTCGACAACAGCACCGGCGTGCTGGTCAGCTATGTCGTTGACGGGAAGGAAATGCTGGCGGACGACTTCGGTTTTTTGCCGAACGTTTACCGCGCCCCGCTTGACAACGACCGCAACAAGGTCAGGGACTGGGAAAAGAAGGGACTCGACAAACTGCGTCCCGCCGCGCGCAAGCTGACGGAATGCAAAAACGACAAGGCGGGCTTCGTCCGGATCAAAACGGTCGGCGCGCTGGAATACACCGATAAAAAGCTGTTCTCGTTCGAACTGGTCTATCAGATCTATCCTGACGGTCTGCTGCGCGTGGACGCAAAGCTGACGCAGCCGGGGATCGTGAAGCTGCCGCTGGAGCTCTCGCGCTTCGGCGTGACGCTGCACCTCGACCAGTCGCTCAAGGCGGTCCGCTATTACGGCAGGGGAGAACGGGAAAACCTGCCCGATATCAAACACCAAGCGCCGCTCGGCATCTATGAGAGCACGGTGTTCGACCTGTGCGAAGACTATATCAAGCCGCAGGAAAACGGCACGCACATCGACACGCGCTATGTCCAGCTGCGCGACGGCAACGGCAGCGGCGTAGAGTTCCTTTGCAGCGAAAAGCCGTTCACCTTCTGCGCGCGACCGTATAAGAACGCGACGCTTGCCAGAGCGAGGCACCTCGAGGACCTGCACGACGACCACCTTGTCTGTCTGAATCTCGACGGCTTTATGCGCGGCACAGGCTCCAACAGCTGCGGACCCGACGTGCTGCCGCAATACGATCTCAAGATCCGCGACAGCCTTTCGTTCAGCTTCTATCTGCGTCCGCTGCGCGCATAAAAATCAAACGAAACAGAAAAACACCGTTCGATAAACGTGAAAACCGGGGAAACCTGAGTAAATATATGGAGGTATCAACTATGAAAAAAACAATTGCTCTGCTGCTCGCCTGCATCCTTTGCCTTGCGCTCTTTGCTGCCTGCGGCAAAACCGAGACCCCTGCTGAACCGCAGGAGAACGCCGATGTGTCGCTTGCCGGCGACTATATGAACGACCGCTGCTCCGTGACGATTGCGGAAGACGGTGAAAACGGCTTTGCGATCACCGCCTATTGGGGCGAAACCGCGAAGGACGGCTTCAACTGGACGCTGACCGGTACCTATGACGCGGCGGCCAAGCGCATCAACTACACCGACGCGAAGAAAGAAAGCGTCACCTATACGGATGTGGGTGTGTTCGATGTCAACGGAGTTGTCTTTGAAAACGGCACGGGCTATATTCAGGTCAACGACGACGGCAGTCTGACATGGAACGACGCGCAGGATGCGGATATGGCGTTTGAGCCGCTGGAACGCGTGGCCAACGAAGACGAAGCCGAACCGCAAAGAACGCTGAAAGACTTTGTCGGCAGCTACAGCGCCGACCGCTGCACGATCGTAGTGGAAGCGACGAGTGACACCGACGGCACCATCAGCGTCCATTGGGGCAGCTCTGTTTCGGACGCCTATGAATGGACGATGACCGGCTACTTTGACGGCGACACCATGCGCATGAGCTACAGCGACGGCGTGAAGAAGTATGTGGTGTTCAATGAAGACGGCACGCTCGCGGAAGAGACCGTGGAATATGAAAACGGCTGCGGCCGTCTGCAGTTCTTCGGCGACGGTACGCTGCGCTGGGAAGATGAGCAGGAAGCCGACAACCTCGTCGGTATGACGTTTGAAAAATTGCCTGCATAAGCCAAAGGAAAAAGCACCGGCATGAGCCGGTGCTTTCTTATTATTCATAACTGCTAACAGCTCATTGCTAACAGCGCTTCGATCAAAGCCTGCGCCTCTTCTTTCGTGAAGCCGCCGGGCGACTGCTTGAAGTTGTTCGGCACTGCGGCGTCCCAGCGCGTACAGGCGGCAGCGATCTCTTCCTTTGTCATTTTGACGTCGCAATCCGTCAGCGCCTGCACGGTTTTGCAGAAGGTGTCCGCGTCTGTGCCCATCGCGGCAAGCAGACGGTTCGCTTTCTCGGGTGTGTATTCCAGCGCGCGGCGCAGGAACGCGGGCAGGAACACGGCGCAGGCTGTTCCGTGCGCGGTACCGTAGCCCTCCGTGAGGACGTAGCCCAGCGGATGCGGAAACGCCGTCCCACAGTAGGCGAGGGTGATGCCGGCGTACAGCGAACCGTAATAGAGCTGCTCGCGCATAGCGTAGTCCGGAATCTCTTTCGTCTCGAGCAGCTGACACAGCCCTTCCCAGATGAGAGCGACCGCCTTCTCACCAAACAGTGCAGGGATGTCAGTACATTTCGGTGTGCAGTAGCCCTCCATCGCGTGGCTCAGCGCGTCGAGCGCCGTCGAGACCGTGATGGCGTAGGGCATCGACATCGTATAGGTCGGGTCGGCAAAGGTCAGGGCGGGGTAGAGGTCCTCGCCGCTGATGCTCTTTTTGCGCCCGGTTGCGCCGTTTGTGAGGACCGACACCTTACCAACCTCGCTGCCGGTGCCCGCCGTCGTGCCGATCAGCACCAACGGGAGCGCAGGCTTGCGTTCACATGTATAGATATCGGTCGGTGCAAAGTCAGGGTTCGCCGCATAGACCGCCGCCGCCTTCGCAGCGTCAAGCGCGGAGCCGCCGCCGATGCCGATGATGAAATCCGCGCCGCTTTCGCGGGTGAGCGTACCGGCTTTATAGCAGGCGGAGAGCAGGGGGTTCGGTCCGACTTCGCTGAATACGTCATAGGCGATCTCCTCTGAAGCGAGGGCGGCCTTGACATCGCGCAGCGCGCCGGACTTGACGGCGCCCGTGCCGCCGGTGACGATCAGACACCGCTTGCCGAACGCAGAGAGACACGCGGTATTGTTCAACAGAACGCCCTTGCCGGAAAGCACGCGGACGGGAATCGAAAGGTTAAAATCCATGGTTGTCACCTCGGTCATGTTGTTGCATTCAGTATAGCACAACGGGCGGCGCATTGCAAGCACGGCGCAGAAGGTTAGCAATAGCTAATTCTAAACGGAACGTCCACTACCCCTTGCTTTTTTTGCGACAATGGTATACAATATAATGGAGTTTTTCCGGGCTGAAAAAAGGAGGGGAACGGCTATGAATCGCAAACGCATTTTGTCTTTGGTCGCCGCCGTTCTGGTCGTTGCGGCAGCCGTTGCCGCCGTTCTCATCTGGCAGTCGCGCAGCCGCCCCTATCCGCTGACGGAAAAGACCAATATCGCCATGGACACCATCGTCGGCTTCAAGCTCTACGGCGCGCCGACGGGGGGAGAGGCGGACGCCGCGCTGAACGTCGTGACCGGGCTCGAAAGCGTGATCTCACGCTACAAAGCGGGCTCCGACGTCTATACGCTCAACGAAACGGGCACGTGCAGCAGTACGCTTTTGCCGTCTTTGCTCGCGCAGTGCAAGCCCCTCGAAGCACAAAGCGGCGGCAAGTTCGATCTGACGGTCGGCGCGCTCAGCACACTCTGGGGCTTCGGCAGCGAAGACGCCCGTCTGCCCGCGCAAAGCGAGATCGACAAGGCAAAACAGACGGTCGATTACACCGAGCTGAAAACCGACGGCAGCACCGTGACGATTCGGGACGGGCAGCAGCTCGACCTCGGCAGTATCGGCAAGGGGCTCGCCTGCGATATGGTGAAGCAATATCTCGAAACCGCGGGCGTCAAGGGCGGCGTCGTCAGCGTCGGCGGCAGTATCTGCGCCTTCGGCAAAAAGAGCGACAGGGGAGAAGCGTGGACCGTCGCGATTAAGCACCCGCGCGAAGAGAACCGCTTCCTCGGCTATATCCGGCTGAAAGAGGGCTTTTTGTCCACCTCCGGCGACTATGAGCAATTCTTTGAGCAGGACGGCAAACGCTACTGCCATCTGCTCGACGCGACGACGGGCTACCCCGCCGAAAGCGGGCTTTGCTCCGTAACGGTCGTCTGTGACAACGGGATGCTCTCCGACGCGCTGAGCACGGTCTGCTTCCTGCTCGGTGAAGAAAACAGCAAGCCGATCCTGGAGTCCTACAACGCCGCCGCCGTATTCGTGACGACGGACGGCGAAATCTCCACGTTCGGCGACCTTGATTTTACAAAAGATGAAAGCTGAACGACTGGGCCTGCGCGCGGGCGACGGCGTGATCTATGCGGTGCTGGTGCTGCTTTGCGCAGCGCTGTTCCTGCTGCCGCTGCTGCGCGATGATGACGCTGTACTGACCGCGCAGATCATGGCGGACGGCGAAGTGATAGAAACGGTCGAGCTTTCCCTTTCCGCGATGCAAGCGTTTGAAGAAACACGTGAAGTCAACGGCTGCGTGATCGTCCTGTCGCCGGAGGGCGTTTGTGTGGCAGACGCCGACTGTCCGGACCGCCTCTGCGTCAAAACGGGGATGATCACCCGTGCCGGCGAAGCGATCGCCTGTGTCCCGAACCGCGTGGTCGTGACGCTGCGGCAAGCACGGGCGGCGGACGAAACATACGACGGGGTGGCGTACTGATGAAGACGAAAAATCCCGCGCAAAAAATCGCGCTGCTGGGCGTGTTCGGCGCGCTGGCGCTGACGCTGTCCTTTCTCGAAAACACGCTGCTGCCCGACCTGCCGCTGCTGCCGCCGGGCGCAAAACTCGGCCTTTCCAATATCGTGACCGTGCTGTGCGGCGGGCTGTTCGGCGCGCCGGCGGCCTTCGCGATCACGGCGCTCAAGGCGCTGTTCGCCCTTGTGACACGGGGCATGACCGCGGGGCTGATGAGCCTTTCGGGTGGTCTGCTTTCGACCGTCGTGCTGTGGGCGCTGCTGAAAAAAATCGGCAGAACCGTGTCGTACCTCGGCGTCGGCGTACTGTGCGCCGCGGCGCATAACCTCGGGCAGCTCCTCATGAGCGTCCTTCTGACCGGCAGCTTAGCGCTGCTCTCTTACGGAAAATATCTTCTGCTGTTCGCGCTCGCGACCGGCACGCTGACGGGGCTGATGCTCTGCGTGCTCGTGCCGCGGCTGCTGCAGACCGGAAGGTTTTCAAACATAAATGAAGCAAAAAGGATATTTGAGAATTGGAGATGAAAGCATGAGCAAAATGGTTGACGGCGTTCTCACCGCGGTCGGGCACGGACGCGGCGGCGTCAGCGTTGCGCACAACAAGAACACGGCGGAACTGCCCGTGGAGCGCATGCCGATCCCCGAACGCGTGGTACTGCCGATGCAGCAGCATATCGGCGCCCCCTGCGTCCCGACTGTCAAGGTCGGCGACACGGTCGCGGTCGGACAGGTGATCGGCGACACGGACAAATTCGTCAGCGCCCCGATCCACGCAACAATTTCCGGCAAGGTCGTCGCGGTCGGCGACGTGAAGCTGGCGAACGGGCTGATCACGAAGGGCGTCACGATCGAATCCGACGGCGAAATGCGTCTGTTCGAAGGCCTGGAGCCCCCGAAGGTGACGAACAAACAAGAGCTGTTCGCGGCGGTGCGCGCGTCCGGACTCGTGGGTCTCGGCGGCGCGGGTTTCCCGACCCATGTCAAGCTGAACACGCCGCCCGACAA
>JAFYDS010000157.1 GCA_017544665.1 Clostridia bacterium
GCAGGCGGCTGAAACTGCTCTTTATCGCTGCACCCTTGCGCCGGCGCCGCCCATGAGGGCTTCCACTTCTTTTTTGCGCGCCATAGTGGTGTCGCCGGGGGTGGTCATCGCCAGCGCACCGTGCGCCGCGCCGTATTCTACCGCCTGCGAAGCGTCGCCGGTGGTCATCAGTCCGTAGATCAGACCGCTCGCGAACGAGTCGCCGCCGCCCACGCGGTCGAGAATATCGAGACCGTTGTAGTCTTTTGCCTTATAGATTTCGCCGTCCGCCCAGCAAATCGCGCTCCAGTCGTTGACCGTGGCGGTTTTCACGGTGCGCAGCGTGGTGGCTACCGCTTTGAAGTTGGGATAGGTCGCGGCGGCTTTGTTGATCATCTTTTTGTAGCCGTCGAGGTTGAGCGTTTTGAGATTTTCATCGTTGCCTTCAATTTCAAAGCCGAGGCAGGCGGTGAAGTCCTCCTCGTTGCCGATCATCACGTCAACATATTTTGCGATCTCTTTGTTGACCGCCTGCGCCTTCTCTTTGCCGCCGATGGCGCTCCACATGGAGGGGCGATAATTGAGGTCGTACGACACGATAGTGCCGTATTGTTTTGCGGTCTTGATCGCGGCGAGGACGGTTTCACACGACTGCTCGGAGAGCGCCGCGTAGATCCCGCCGGTATGCAGCCACCGCACGCCCAGCGTACCGAAGATGTAATCGAAATCGAAGTCTTCCGGCGTCGCCTTGCTGATCGCGGTGTTCGCCCGGTCGGAGCAGCCGACCGCGCCGCGCAGGCCGAAGCCGCGCTCCGTGAAGTTGAGCCCGTTGCGGCAGATGCGGCCGATGCCGTCGGTTTTCATCCATTTAATGAGCGATGTATCGACGCCGCCCTGCAGAATGAAGTCCTCCATCAGATAGCCGACCTCGTTTTCGGCGAAAGCGGTGATGACGGCGGTCTTGAGACCGAAGCAGCGCCGCAGGCCGCGTACGACGTTATACTCGCCGCCGCCCTCCCATGCACGGAAGGACCGTGCGGTGCGGATGCGCCCCTCACCGGGATCGAGCCGCAGCATGACTTCGCCGATCGACACGGCGTCGAAGGCGCATGACTCTTTGGGTTTCAGGTTCAAGTTCATAAGAAACACTCCTATAACACATGGTTGTGGTCTCAGTGTGTAGTGTGTAGTGTGGAGTGTGCAGTTGTGGGGCACCGCCTGCGGCGATGTGCCGGTTTTGTGTTCACTGCACACTGCAAACTGCACACTCAAAACGGGTTTATCCGCGAACCGCTTTCGCCATTTCCACCGCTTCCCTCGTCAGCCGCTCGATCTCGTCGAAGCGTCCCGCCTTGATCAGGTCTCCCTTGACCATCCAGCTGCCGCCGCAGCAAAGGATCTTGTCGCAGGAGAGATAACTTTCGAGATTCTTCGGGCCGACGCCGCCGGTGGGCATGAACTTGACGCCGACATAGGCCGCGCAAAGCGCCTTGATCGTCGCGACGCCGCCGCACTGTTCAGCAGGGAAGAACTTGAGATTCCGAAGGCCGCGCTTGACGCCCCACGCGACCTCCGACGCGGTCGTGCAGCCGGGGAAGATCGGGATATCCTTTTCGATGCAGTAGTCCACGATCTCCGGATCGAAGCCGGGGCAGACGATGAACTGCGCGCCGGCGGCGACTGCGCGGTCGACCTGTTCGGTCGTCAGAACGGTACCTGCGCCGACGAGCATATCGGGGCAGTGTTCGGTGATCAGACGGATGGATGCCTCCGCAGCGTCGGTGCGGAAGGTGATCTCCGCGATGGGCAGCCCACCTTTCAGCAGCGCCTCCGCCACGGGCAGCGCCTCGGCGGGGTCGTTCAGCACGACGACGGGTACGACGCCGTAGGCGGCGACTTTTGCGGAAATGTCTTTCATATACAACACTCCTTCGGTCCATGTGAAGATATTCTATTTATAATACAAATTAAAAAAATAGTCAAGCTCTTTTCAAAACGAAAAATCTGTGTTAAAATGAAAAAAACTGCGAAAAGGGTGGGATGTCTGATGAAAACGCTTTCCCTGTCCGGCGACTGGACGCTGCGGCGCGACGACGGCGCGACCTTCCTCGCCGTGCTGCCGGGGACCGATTTCGGCGCGCTGATGGCGGCGGGCGAAATCCGGAATCCGCTGACAAGCGGCGTCGAAGAAGAAGCGCTGGCAACGTCGGCACACGACTATACGTTTTTACGGTCCTTTTCGCTGGACGCGGACGCGCTGCGGTACGCGCACGTCCATTTTCGCTGCGACGTGATCGACACGCTGTGCACCTGCGTCATCAACGGGAAAACGGCGTTCGAATCGAAGAGCGCGTTTGTGCCCGTCGATGTTGAGGTCAAGCCGCTGCTGCGCGTCGGAGAGAATTCGATCGAACTGCGCTTTCGCTCGCCCTCCGAGTATATCATCCGCCGCTACAAGGAAGAGCCGCTGATGTCGAACCCGAACGGTGTCAACGGGATCTGCCATATCCGCAAGCCCGGCTGCCACTTCGGCTGGGACTGGGGTCCGTGCGTCCCGTACAGCGGCGCGCTCACCGACGTGACGCTGCAATGCTTCGACCGGCGCATCGAGGATATCTCCATCCGGCAGGAGACGACGAAAAAGCATGCGACGGTCCGCGTGACGGCAAAGAACGCCGACCGCATCCGCCTGCTGACCCCCGAAGGGATGGAACTCGAAGGGGAGAACGGCGTCTTCTTTGTGGAGCATCCGTCCTTGTGGTACACCTATGAAATGAACGGGCTGGATGTCCAGCCACTCTATACTGTTGTCTTTGAAAACGAAGACGAGCGGATCGAAAAGAAGATCGGTCTGCGCTCGCTGGTGCTCGACCGAAGCGAGGACGAATTCGGCGAACAGTTCCGCTTTTTGCTCAACGGCGAGCCGATCTTCTGCAAGGGAGCGAACCTGATTCCGTTTTCCGCGCTGTTCGAAGACAGCGACAACGAGACGATCGACCGCTACCTCCAGCTGGCGCGGCGCGCCAACTTCAATATGCTGCGCGTCTGGGGCGGCGGAGAGTACGCGAGCGAACACCTCCTCAGCCGCTGCGACGAGATGGGCATTCTCATCTGGCAGGATTTCTGCTTTGCCTGTCAGCTCTACCCGTTCTATGACGAATCGTTCACCGATCTCGTGATGGAAGAGGTTCGCGCCCAGGTGACGCGGATGGGACTGCATCCGTCGCTCGCGCTGTGGTGCGGCAACAACGAAGCGGAGATGACCTACAGCTTTCTGCCAAAAACGCATAAGCTGATCAAGGCGTATCTGTCGTTTTTCTACGGGACGCTGCGCGACTATCTGGCGCAGAACGCCGCCATGCCGTATATCCCGTCCTCTCCCTGCGGCAGCGAGCCGTTCAAGGGGACCGCAGACGACAGCACGGGCGACACCCACCTTTGGAGCGTCTGGCATGGACTCAAAAAGCTCAATTTTTACGCGACCCGCGATACGCGCTTCCTTTCGGAATTTGGGCTGGAATCGCTGCCGTCGATGGAGGCGATCCGCACCTTCGCGCAGCCGGAGGACTATTCGCTGGCGTCCAAGCCGTTCATGCACCACCAGAAGTGCGTCGGCGGCAACCGCAAGATGCTGTTCTATCTGACGGAGCTGTTCGATTACCCGGGCCGCTTTCAGGATCTGCCAGCCCTGACGGGGCTCGTGCAGGATGAGTGCATCAAAAACGCCGCGTCCCATTTTCGCAGGCAGAAGGGGAGAAGCAACGGCTGTCTCGTCTGGCAGTTCAACGACGTCTGGAACTGCCCGAGCTGGTCGATGGTCGACTTCACCGGGATGCCGAAGGCGGCGCAGTACCACGCTCGCGACTATTTTGCGCCCGTCGGCGTCACGGTCCACCACCAAAAGAGCAGCGTGATCCTCGAAGCGCATAACGATACGCTCAGCACACAGACCTTCGACGTCTCGGTCCGCATCTTCACGGTGGACGGCGCGTGTCAGAGCGAAGAGATGATCCCGGTCACGCTCGAACAGAACAGTCAGAAGACGATCTGCACCATCCCCGTTACGCGCAAAACCGTGCTGGAGATCCGCTGGCGCGACCATATCATGACCGAGCTTTGCTGCGCGCCGCGCAACCTGCATCTGCCGCCCGCGGGACTGCAGGTCGATCAGGACGGGGACACGGTGACGATCCGCAGCGACGCCTTCGCCTACGGGGTCCATATCGAAGCAGACGCCGTGCCGCTCGACAACGACTTTTCGATCATGCCGGGTGAGAGCCGCACGGTCCGGTTCGAGACCGCGCCGACGGTATTACACGTCACCTGCGTCAACAATATGCCGTTCTCGCGCCGCCCGCTCAAGCGGCTGGCGTTCCGGACAAAATACCGGTTGGAGCCGCGCAATATCACCAGAGAGATTTATTACGGGATAAAGTAAAAAAAGGTTGCCCTTTCGGCGATCATCAGGTATAATAGCAACAGCAACATCTGTGGAGGACACACTATGAAGCAGTCAAAAATCACGCTTTCCAAAGACTACCGCATCGCCAAGATCGACGACCGGATCTTCGGCTCGTTCATCGAGCACCTCGGCCGCGCGGTCTACGGCGGCATCTATGAGCCGGGGCACCCGGCGGCGGACGAAAACGGCTTCCGCCGCGACGTGATCGACCTGATCAAGCAAATCGACGTGCCCATCGTGCGCTACCCGGGCGGCAACTTCGTTTCCGGCTACCGCTGGGAAGACGGTGTTGGACCGGTGGAACAGCGCCCGCGCCGACTGGAGCTCGCCTGGTCGACAACCGAACCGAACACCTTCGGCACGAATGAATTCATGCGCTGGTGCAAGGAAGTGCACACGAAGCCGATGATGGCGGTCAACCTCGGGACCCGCGGCGCGGACGACGCGCGCAATCTCGTCGAATACTGCAACCATCCCGGCGGCACCTATTACAGCGACCTGCGCCGCAGCCACGGCGCCGCGCAGCCCCACGATATCAAGCTCTGGTGCCTCGGCAACGAGATGGACGGAGAATGGCAGATGGGACACAAGACCGCAGCGGAATACGGCCGCGCGGCGACCGAGGCGGCAAAGCTGATGAAGTGGGTCGACCCGTCGATCGAGCTTGTGCTCTGCGGCTCCTCCAACAGCCACATGCGCACCTTCGGTGAGTGGGAGGCGACGACGCTCGACCTTTGCTACGACAAGATCGACTACGTCTCGCTGCATCAGTACTACGACTGCCACGACGGCGATATCGCGAACTTCCTCGCGAAGAGCTGCGACCTCGACCAGTACATCAAGACCGTCGTCTGCGTGTGCGACTATATCAAGGGCAAGAAGCATGCTAAAAAGCAGATCAACCTTTCGTTCGACGAATGGAACGTCTGGTACCATTCCCACGGGGCGGATTTCGAAAAGTGGAGCGAAGCGCCGCACATTCTCGAGGACGTGTATAACTTCGCGGACGCGCTCGTGGTCGGGCTGATGCTGATCGCGCTGCTCAAAAACAGCGACCGCGTCAAGGTCGCCTGCCTCGCGCAGCTCGTCAACGTGATCGCGCCGATCATGACCGAAAACGGCGGCAAGGCCTGGGCGCAGACGATCTTTTACCCGTATCTCCACGCCTCTCGCTACGGCCGCGGCTATGCGCTGACGACGCTGCTTGAAACGACGAAGCACGACACGAAGGACTTCTCCGACGTCCCCGACGTGGACGCGATCTCCGTCTGGAACGACGAAAAAGAGGAGCTGACCGTCTTCGCCGTCAACCGCGACTTCGAGGAAGATAACCTTCTCAAAATCAACCTCAAGGACTTCGCAGGCTACACGCCGGTCGAGCAGATCGAGCTCGCGGGCTTCGATCTGATGGCGGTCAACACCGCCAAAAGCCAGCCGGTGCAGCCGACAAAGAAGGCGCTGTCCGGCGTATACGACGCAATGCCGGAGATCGCGCTGCGGCCGCTGTCGTGGAATGTGATCCGGTTTGGCAAACAGTAAACCATGTAATGAAAGCGGAGAAGGCGAGCAGCCGGACACACCGAAACGATACATCTGATTGCAAGTATGTTTGTGTTGAACAAGGACACAGACGCAGTTCAGCGCAAACAGACGCCGCAATGCTTGTATTGGTTTTGGCGTGTCAGGCTGCAGTGCGAATCCCGTTTTGGAAAGGATAATCATTATGAACAATCAAACCCGTCTCGTCGGTACCGTCTCCCGCGGCATCCGCTGCCCGATCATCCGCGAAGGCGACGATCTCGCCGCCATCGTCGCAGACAGCGTTTTGGCTGCTGCCGCAAGCGAAGGCTTCGCGCTGCGCGACCGCGACGTGATCGGCATCACGGAGTCCGTCGTCGCCCGCGCGCAGGGCAACTACGCCACGGTCGATCAGATCGCGACCGACGTCCGCCAAAAGCTCGGCGGAGGCACAGTCGGCGTCCTGTTCCCGATCATGTCCCGCAACCGCTTCGCGATCTGTCTGCGCGGGATCGCCCGCGGCTCCAAGAAGGTCGTGATTCAGTTCAGCTATCCCTCGGACGAAGTCGGCAACGCGCTGATCAGTCCCGACAAACTGGACGAAAGCGGCGTCAACCCCTATTCCGACGTCCTCGACGTTGCGCGGTACCGTGAACTCTTTGGCTACGAAAAGCACGAATTCACCGGCGTGGACTATGTCCAGTATTACACCGACCTCGTCAAAGAAGAAGGCGCCGAGGTGGAGTTCCTCTTTGCCAACCACGCGCAGGCGATTCTTCAAAGGACCGACTGCGTCCTCAACTGCGACATTCACACAAGAAAGCGCACCAAGCGGCTCCTTAAAGAGGCCGGCGCGAAGATCGTCTGCAGCCTCGACGACATTCTCAACAGCCCCGTGGACGGCAGCGGCTGCAACGAGCAGTACGGTCTCCTCGGCTCGAACAAGTCCACCGAAGAGAAGGTCAAGCTCTTCCCGCGTGACGCGATGCCGCTGGTGCTCGATATCCAGAAGAAGCTGTTCGACGCGACCGGCAAGCACATCGAAGTGATGGTTTACGGCGACGGCGCGTTCAAGGATCCGCAGGGCAAGATCTGGGAGCTCGCCGACCCGGTGGTGTCTCCGTTCTTCACCGACGGGCTGCGCGGTACGCCGAACGAGCTGAAGCTCAAGTACCTCGCCGATAACGATTACAAGGATCTGCAGGGAGACGCGCTGAAAGAGGCGATCTCGGCGTCGATCCGCAAAAAGGACAAGGACCTCAAGGGCAGCATGGCGTCGCAGGGCACCACCCCGCGCCAGCTGACCGATCTGATCGGCTCGCTGTGCGACCTGACGAGCGGCTCGGGCGACAAGGGCACCCCCGTCGTGCTGGTCCAGGGCTATTTCGACAATTACACCAACGATTAAGAAGCCGAAAACCGCAACCACCGCTGCCGCGTGCAGCGGTGTTTTTTTCATGCCCTCCCCGCTGCGCCGCAGCGCGCAGCAATATGGGGAGGGTGGCGCGCCCGCAGGGCGTGGTGGATGAGGAGGGGGCATTTTGCACAAAAAAAGTATGAATTTTTCTCCACGCCGACATAATTTATTCAAGATTACGGATTGACAACACAACATTGTAATTGTAGAATAAATACTGTATAAGTGGCGGTGTATGCGCTTGCGGACGCGCCCCACAAAAGCAACAGGCGGCAACCGTTTTTCCGCCGGGGAAAACGCCCGTGGTCAGAGGGCGTCCGGAGAAAACAAACGCAGCTTTTTGCCGGAGGGGACGGCGGCGCAGACCCGCATAACTGTATAATATTATTCTCCAAAGGGAGGACAATTACATGACAAAAAAAGCAAGAAAAACCGGCAAACGCACCCTTGCGTTGTTCATGACCGTGCTCATGCTCATGAGCGCGTGGGTGTTCGTTGCACCGACCGCGAAAGCCGGCAGTACGACCTATTCCTGGCGAATTTGGGTGAAAACCACAAACTCTGCCGACTGCAATGACAATGGCGACATACATAAAATACATGTATATGGTAAAGCCAAAAACGGAACCGGTGGAGAGACAACTATTTGGGAGGATAATAGTGTCTCATCAGATTTCTTCCAAAATAATGGACGCGTTTATGAAAAATCCGGTACCTCGACAAGCTTCCCTTATAAATGGTATATTGCCACAAGATTGGACGGGAGTTTTATTTTTAACAGAAAATGGGAAGGCGATGTTAAGCTTTATATCAACGGTACGGAAGTTTATTCCGGTAATCATTATAATCAAGGTAATAATAAATGGGACGATGTGTCAAGAGAAATTGACAACTCCCATTATCCCTATGCGACTACAAGGACGATTTCCGGGTCAACTGATTCCACCTATGTCTGTGACGGACAAAAAACCGCATCATATGGAGTCAGTGGCAGTGAAGATCAATGGGGTGTAAACTGGACGGCTGATGTTGCCTGGTCTTCAAACAATTCAAACATGACGGTTACAACTCCGGGCAGCACAACTACGGCAACGTTTAAGACCGCGACAGCTAATTATAATCCAACGCTCACAGCAACCTTCACAGACGCAAATAATTCGCATACAGACGGAACGGCTACAAAGGCAATCACGGTTTATGCTGTACATAACTGGACAAACAACACTGATTCCTCCCACCTGAAAACTGCGGCGACTTGTGAATCACCTGCGGTGTATTATAAGTCCTGTTCCCGCTGCGGCGCAAACGGCACAGCAACCTTTGAGAGTGGTTCCGCGCTCGGTCATAATTATACCGGTGCGGTGCACAGCCTGAATAACGGTACCCACAACTGGGCTTGTAAGAATGGCTGCGGCACCTACGGTAAAGTGGAAAATGGTACGCAAGTGAAAAACGGTACAGTGAATTGTACCTATGGTTCCTGGAGTGCAGACACGGCGACCTGCACAGCCGCCGGTTCCCACAGCCGCACCTGCTCGGCTTGCGGATACACGGACACGCAGTCCACGCCGTCCCTCGGTCACCAGTGGGGTGCCCCAACTTATACTTGGGCAACAAACGGCAGCAGCTGTACGGCACAGCGTGTCTGCTCCAGAGACAGCAGCCACAAAGAGACCGAAAGCGGCGCGATCTCTAGCAGTGTGACGACTCCCGCCACCTGCGAAGGTAAGGGTAAAACGACCTATACGGCCACGTTCACCAATTCAGCGTTCAGCACGCAGACAAAGGTGATCGAAGACATTCCGGCTCTTGGTCATAGCTGGAAATACAGCGAAGCGGTCTTTAACTGGAACGGCTATGCCTGCCCGAACGCGACGTTGACTTGCGCCCGCGACGCGAACCACACCACAACGGTCAATACGACCGTGACAAGCACGATCACGGTCTCGCCGACCTGCGAGGGCACCGGTGTGCGCACCTACACGGCGAAGTTCACTGTGAACGGGACCGATTATACATCGCAGAAAACGGAAGCAATCAATCCGAATGGACACGATTGGAACTATGCCGGCGCGACCTACAGTTGGTCGGGCTACAGTTCCTGCACCGCGCATGTTGTATGTAACACCGACAGCAGTCACACAATCGATATTCCTGCAACGAGCATTTCGAGCAGCGTGACGACGACCGCAACCTGCGTGGTTGACGGTATCCGCACTTATACGGCGACGTTCGACAATAATCAGCTGAGCACGCAGACGACGACCGAGAATCTCGGCAAAGACCTGAACAACCACGTGCATACGCACAACGTTGCCGCAACGACCTCCACCTGTCAGGATCACGGTTACACGGCGGGCGTTTATTGCGACGATTGTCATACCTATATCAGCGGACATCAGCAGCTTCCGCTCGTAGACCATAAGTTTACCACTTATACTTATAACAACGACGCAACCTGCACCGTCGACGGCACGGAGACTGCTTCCTGCGATTACAACTGCGGCACGACCGACACCCGCACCAAGGCGGGAACCGCAAAGGGACACGACTATACCGGCGCAACGATTTCAACCGGAGAAAACGGCGGTCATAAATACCTTTGTAATAACGGCTGCGGCACCTACGGTAAAGTAGAGGGCAGTACGCAAGTGACGGACGGGGTAGAAGCGCATACTTGGGGCAGCTACACGGTTCTGACCTCTGCAACCTGCGGCGACCCGGGTCTTGCAAGATATACTTGCACCAAGTGTACACAAACACATACCGAACCGATTCCGGCAACCGGCAACCATACGTGGGTGGCGGGAACAGAAACTCCAGCAACCTGTGCTGCAACGGGCACACAGCCATATGAATGCTCGGTCTGCCATGCAACAAAGAGCGACGTCCTCCCAATCGACGCCACGAATCACACCAATCTGCAAGGAACTGCGCGGAAAGAAGCCACCTGTCAAGCTTCCGGTAATATCGAATACTGGTATTGCTCCGGCTGTGGAAACTATTATGACAATGCGGCAGGCACGTCGCAGATTGAACAGCTCGACACTGTGATTGCGAAGCTGGAGCACAGCTATACCGGCGCGATTCAAAACAATAACAACGGCACTCACTCTTTTAAGTGTGTGAACGGCTGTAACCAATACGGTGGAACGGTTGCCTGTACCTATGGCGACCCGGTCATCAATCCGGTTGCAACCTGCCAGACCCACGGCATCCAGACAGAGACCTGCACAGCGTGCGGCTATAAGAAGGAAACCGACCTTGGTCTTGGTGACCACAACTGGGGCGATTGGGTTCAGACCAAGGCGCCCAACTGCACTGAAAAGGGTGAAGAAACCCGCTATTGCCAGACGCCGAACTGCGGCGAGGAAGAAACGAGAGACGTCGATCCGCTTGGCCACAACTGGAGCGAAGAGTGGACAATCGACATTCAGCCAGGCTGTTTGACTGCGGGCAGCAAGTCGCATCATTGCCTGCGCTGCCTGACGGAAAAGACAGACATCACGCCGATCGATCCGCTTGGTCACGATTGGGGCGATTGGGTGCGCACAACTGAGCCGACCTGTCTTGGCATTGGTAAGGATACCCGCACCTGCGGCCGCTGCGGTGCGACCGAAACCAGAGATGTTGACCCGCTCGGTCACGATTGGGAGAGCGAATGGACGGTTGATACGGAACCGAATTGCACCCATGCGGGCAGCAAATCGCATCATTGTAAACGTGAAGGCTGCGATGCCAAAAACGATGTGACGGCGATTGATCCGCTCGGCCACGATTGGGGCGAATGGACCGTGACCACGCCGGCAACCTGCCTTGCCGCCGGTGAAAAAGAACGCGAATGCGGCCGCTGCCATGTTACGGAAACCGGTTCAGTGGCAAAGCTTGAACACAGCTACACCGGCGAAGTGAAAGACAACGATGACGGCACCCACAGCTTTAAGTGCGTCAACGGTTGTAATCAGTATGGCGGCACGGTTTCCTGCGAAGCGACCTATGGCGAATGGTCTGCGGATACTGCGACCTGCACGGCGACCGGCGAACAGCACCGCGATTGTTCTGTTTGCGGACACAGAGACACAAGGACAACGCAGATGAAGCCGCATACATTTACCAAAGAGGATCCGACAGAGGCTTGTTTGGCAAACGGTGCAACCTGTACAGCCCCCGCTGAGTACTTCTATAGCTGTGTGAACTGCGGCCTTTGCGAAAGAGATTCCAGCCACGTGTTTGCCAGTGGTGACCCACTTGGTCATGACTGGACCGGAACTCCGAAATATGTTTGGTCCGATGAGAACCATCATATGACGGCAACTGTTTGGTGTAAGAATGACGGCAGTCATGTGATTACGGAAGAAGTTGATACAAGCGAAGTAATTACCATTGAACCAACCTGTACAGATGAAGGCGAGGCTACCTATACGGCAACCTTCACGAATGATCCGGAACTGAACGAGTATCACGGAACGACCTTCTTCACCACGCAGACCACAACGTCCGAAGTGGATAAGCTTCCGCATACGTTGACGACACATGTTGAAGCGGCTGCTCCGACCTGCTCTGACCCCGGTAATATTGAATACTGGATCTGCTCTGAATGCGGCGGCTACTTCAAAGATGTGGGCGGCTATTATCCGACGACTGCCGAAGGCGTTGTGCTGCAGATCGACCCCGACGCGCACGACTACGGCCCGTGGACACCGAACGGCGAAACCGGTCACACGAAGGTTTGCTCCTATAATGAGGAGCACAACCAAAGCGAAGCCCACACCTGGGCGAACATCGTCAGTGCGGCGACTAAGGCGACGAATGACGGTCCGATCTGCGAAAACGGCGAAGCCTATTACAAGACCTGCTCCGTCTGCGGCTATATCAGCACAACGGAGATCTTCACCACCCAGGCTTCCGGCCATAAGCTCGTTTACGTCCCGGCGGTCGCCCCGACCTGCACCGACGACGGCTCCATCGCGCATTATCAGTGCGGCGCCTGCGGCAAGTATTTCAGCGACGCGGCGGCCGAAAACGAACTGACCGCGGCAGAGCTTGTTGATCCCGCGACCGGCCACAACTTCACCGGCGCGTACCGCGACAACGGCGACGGCACCCACAGCAGACTTTGCGTCAACGGCTGCGGTACCTACGGCGCCACTGCGGAACACGCATTCACAGAGGAGAACGCCGGCGCGGCCTACGCCGTGAGCGGCCAGACTGCGGACTGCACGCACGAAGCTGCATACTATTATAGCTGCGTCTGCGGCGCCTGCGAGAACGACGCCGACCACACCTTCACCTCCGGCGGCTCCCTCGGCCATGTCCTCGGCGAAATCGCGGCGGTGACCGCGACCTGCGCGGCGGACGGCCACGACGCCTACTGGCACTGCTCGCGTTGCGGCAAGTTCTTCACCGACGAGAACGCCACCAGCGAAACCGATCCCGCGGATCACGTCATCAGCCACAGCACCATCGCGCACACCTGGCCGGCTGACTGGACCGAGACCCAGGCCGCGACCTGCACCGACATCGGCAAGGAAGAGCGCACCTGCTCGGTCTGCGGCCTGACGGAAACCCGAGATATCCCGAAGCTGCAGCACAGCTTCACCGGCGACGTGGTCTCCTATAACGACGGCACCCACGCGCATAAGTGCGTTTACGGCTGCGGCCTTGTCGGCACAGTCGAAAACTGCGAAGACAGCAAGACGCAGATTTCCTCCACGGCTGCGAACTGCACAACGATGGGAGATACCACCTACAAGTGCACCGTCTGCGACTATCAGTGGACGGTCGTCGGCACCGGCTACGGCCCGCACGACGGCACCTTCACCCATCACGACGCTGTCGCCGCGACCTGCACGACCGCGGGCAACATCGAATACTGGACCTGCGACCTTTGCGGCGTCATGTTCAGCGATGAAGACCATACGGTCGAGGTGGCGGACGTTTCCACCCCGGCGCTCAACCACGAAGGCATCGCCCCCGTGGAACAGGTGAACGCAACCTGCACCGAACCCGGCGTCAAGGCCCACGCGGAATGCCCGCTTTGCGGCAAGATGTTCAGCGACGTCACCGCTTCGCACGAAGTGAACGCGGACGACCTCGCGATCCCGGCGAAGGGCCACGACTTCCACGGCGCGATCCAGGATAAGGACGCCAGCGAGCACTGGTACAAGTGTACCCGCTGCGACGTTTACGGCGGTGCCGAAGCGCACAGCTACACCCGCGCACTCGCGATTGCGGACGCCAAGAAGTCCGACGCGACTTGCACGGCATCTGCTACCTATTATTACAGCTGCGCTTGCGGCAGAATCAACAACGCGGAAGGTGCTGATACCTTCACCGTCGGCAGCCCGACCGGTCACGCCTACAACAGCGTGAAAGCCGGCAGCTGGACCTGGACGAAGGTCAGCGACACCTATACGGCGAAAGTGACGCTTGTCTGCGCCAACGACCCGAACCATGAGACGGAACGCGACGCTGTTGTGACCTTCACGACCGACGCGCCGAACTGCACGACGGCCGGCACAAGACATTACACCGCGACCGTGACGCTTGACGACGGCTCGACCGATTCCGATACCAAGGATGAAACGGTTCCCGTTGTCGGCCACAGCATGGTTGCGACTGCAGCGAAAGCGCCGACCTGCGAAGAAGCGGGCTACGAAGCCTACTGGACCTGCTCGGTCTGCAAGAAGCTCTTCAGCGACGCGAACGCTGAAAACGAAATCGACGAGATCGTTACGATCAACGCGCTCGGCCACGATTGGGGCACGCCGACCTACACCTGGTCGAAGGACGGCGACACCTACATCTGCATTGCGGAAGAGGTCTGCTCGCGCAACGATCAGCATATCAAGACCGAGACCGCGACTGCGGACGCTCAGGTGACGCAGGATCCGACCTGTATCGCCATGGGCAAGACGACCTATACTGCGACCTTCAACGACGCCGACTTCGAACAGCAGACGCAAACGCTGACGGACGTCGCGATGGTACCGCATACCCTGACAAAGACCGACGCTGTGGAAGCGACCTGCCATGTGGAAGGCCACGACGCCTACTGGACCTGCTCGGTCTGCGACAAGATCTTCTCCGATGAGAACGGCGACCACGAGATCGAGGCGGTTGTGAGCGCGCTTGATCCGGATAACCACAAGACGCTTGTCCATCACGCGAAGGTTGACGCGACCTGCCTTGCGGACGGCAACATCGAATACTGGCACTGCAACGACTGCGGTCTGGATCTGGTGTACAACGACGCCGGCAAGCTGGTTGCAACAACGGATACCGTCATTCCGGCCGGCCCGGATTATCACCGCTTCACGACGCACGTCTCCGCAAGAGAAGCGACCTGCACGCAGCAGGGTAACGTGGAATACTGGACCTGCGCGGCCTGCGGCAAGCACTTTGACGGCAACACCGCTGCGGCGAATGAACTGACCGACGTCAGCGTTGCCGCAAACGGTCACACCTTTGAACACACCGCTGCGGTCCCGGCGACCTGCACCGTGGACGGCAACAAGGAATACTGGTACTGCACCGTCTGCCATCAGTACTTCCTGACAGGCGCGACGAATGCGAGCGATACGCTTGCGGTTCCGTTCAGCGAGACGGTTGACCCGATGCTGCACCACGACGAAAAGAACGTTGAGGGGAAAGCCGCGACTTGTACAACTGTCGGTAACAAGGCATACAGTTACTGCTCGCGCTGCGGTACGATTCTGACGCTCGACGGCGTTGACGTTTCGCTCAACGGCTGGACGAAGAGCGATAACGCGAACGTCTATACGATTGAAGCGCTCGGCCACGCCTACGGCGACCCGACATGGGTCTGGGCGGATGATTATTCCAGCGCGACGGCGACCCGCGTCTGCGCGAACGACGCCTCGCATACGCTCACCGAAACCGATAACGACATCGCCACTGTGGTTGTGCCGAAGACGCACACCACCGACGGCAAGACCACCTACACGGCGGAAGTGACCTTCGCCTTCGACAACAAGACCTACACGGATGTTGTGGAAGTTGTTGACGCGGCGAGCGGCCACCATACCACAAAGGTCAATCCGAAGGATGCGACCTGCGAGGAAGCCGGTAACAGAGAATACTGGATCTGCGAGGACGAAGGCTGCGGCAAGCTGTTTGTGGATGAAGCGGCTTTGGTCGAAACCACGCTTGACGCTGTGACGATCCCGGCACTCGGCCACAACTGGGTCAACCCGACCTGGACCTGGACGATGAACGGCGACTATTACACCGGCGCAACGCTGACCTTCACCTGCGCGAACGACGCAACGCACAAGCAGACGCCGGAAGTGACCTTCACCGCCAATCAGACGGATCCCGACTGCACCAACGCGGGCAAGATCGTCTACACTGCGACGGCAACCTTTGAAGGTAAGACTTATACCGATACGAAGGAAGTTGCGCTTGAAAAGACCGGTCATACGCTGACTGCGACGGCTGCCAAGGACGCGACCTGCGAAGAAGCCGGCAACATCGCCTACTGGACCTGCTCGGTCTGCAATAAGATCTTCAGCGACGAAAACGCACGCTATGAGATCACAGCGGCTGACACCGTGATTGCGGCCCTCGGCCACACCTATGATTACGCGCATACCGATTACGACTGGAGCGCGGATCACAGCAGCTGCACCGCGACCGCGACCTGCATCCGCTGCGACGCAACCGACACCGAAACCAAAGCCTCGACCAACGATGTCAAGATTCCGGCCACCTGCGAAGCGCAGGGCATCCGCATCTACACGGTCGACTTTGAAAACGAAAACTTTGCGACTCAGACCTATGACGAGCTGATTCCGGCAACCGGTCACGGCACCGCTGTTGCTCACGAAGGCGAAGAGGCCACCTGCGAAGCAGCGGGCTTCGAAGCCTATTGGACCTGCGCGGTCTGCGGCAAGCTGTTCAAGGCTGAAACGCTGACGGCAGCCAACGAAATTGCGAACCCGATCGTGATTCCGGCGACGGGTCACAACTGGGATTACGAAAACGTCGATTACAACTGGAGTGAGACCGAACCCTATACCTGCACGGCAACCGTGACCTGCAAGAACGACGGTTCCCACAAGAAGGCCGTCACCGGTTCCGTCACAATCACCGATTCGACCGAAGCTGACTGCGTCACAGACGGTTCCCGCACCTACACGGCAACCTTCCCGGCAGACACCAGCATTCCGAATGCCACCAAGACAGCAACAACGGCGGCTCTCGGCCACGACTTCTCCGAAAGCGTTGACCGCGCCCATGTGGTTGACGGCACGCACCACAATTACAAGTGCGCCCGTTGCGATGCCTATGGTATCATGAACGGCAATGAAGCGCAGGCGAACGCATCCGTTGCCTGTACCTTCCACGGCGACTGGTATGTCAGTGAGAACGAATCCTGTACCGAACCGGGCAGCGAATGGCGCCAGTGCGACTTCTGCTCGAACAAGGAAACCAGAGAAAGAGAAGCGCTGACCCATCAGGTCTTCTCCGTTGCCGCCCAGGAAGCGACCTGCGTCGCTATCGGCAACAAAGCCTACACCTACTGCGAACGCTGCGGTCTGCTGCTCACAGTGGACGGCGACAACGTGGAAACGCAGAACATCAAGTTCAACGCCGACGCTGCCATCGCGCTGTATAAGACCGAAGATATGCTGAACCATGATCTGAAGGCGACAGCGGCGAAAGCAGCAACCTGCGAGGAAGACGGCAACATCGCCTACTGGACCTGCGAACGCTGCGGCAAGATCTTCAACACCGCGACCCCGGCCAGCAACGAAGCTGCCATCACGCTCGCTGATACCGTGATCGCGGCAACGAAGCATGTCTTCACCGGCGCGGTCCGCGACAACGGCGACAACACCCACTCCAAGCAGTGCACAAAGTGCGACGCCTACGGCATTATGGTCAACGGCACGCCCGTCAAGGACGGCAAGGAAGCCTGCTACGGTGGCACGGCGACCTGCACCGACGCTGCGATCTGCTCCGTCTGCGGTCATGCCTATCAGGCGAAGCTCGGTCACAACTACGTGCTGCAGAGCTGGACATGGAACGGCTACACCGCCGCAACTGCCCACTATGTCTGCACAAGAGACGTCGAACACACGAAGGATGTGGAAGCGACCGTCAATAAGACCGACGCAACCGTGACCTGCACGACCGCTGGCCAGAACACCTACGTTGCAACGGCAACCTTCACCGACGGCGACAAGACCTACACCGATACCGACACGAAGACCGAGGTTGTGAACGCAACCGGACACAACTGGGATTTCGAAAACGCTGTTTACAGCTGGGATGCGAACCAGAACTGCACGGTCACGCTCAAGTGCTTGAACGATGCGGATCACATTTACACCGAAATCGGCAAGAACACGACCGCAACAACACCGGCCACCTGCGAAGGCACCGGCTCGGTCAAGTACACCGCCACCTTCACCATCAACAGCTCCTTGACAAGCGAACACACCGAAACGCTTGCGGCACTCGGTCACAAGTGGGGCGATCCGGCATGGACCTGGACCGGCAACGACACCGACGGCTACACCGCAACGGTGAAGCTGGTCTGCGACCGTGTGGCGTCTCACGAAGCAACACCGGATGTGATCGTCACGAAGGATACCGTGGCGCCGACCTGCGAAAAGGACGGCAGAACCGTCTACACCGCAACGGCGACGCTCGACGGCAGAACCTATAAGGACACCAAGATTACGATTCAGCCCGCCACGGGTCACGATTGGCAGGCGCCGGTCTTCATCTGGACCGAAGCTGAAACCGGCGGCTACTCCGCTGCCATCGCGATGATCGCCTGCAACAACGATCATGCCCACGATCAGACGCTCAACTGCGCGCTGACCACGGAAACGGACGACGCGACCTGCACAAGCGGCGGCACCGTGACCTACACGGCGACTGTGACCTTCAACGGCACCAGCTACACCGACACGAAGACCGCAACGGTTGACGAACTCGGTCACAACTATGAATTCGCGGGCTTCAACTGGAGCGGCGACGACGCGACCGGCTATACCGCAACGGTTGCCAACTTCGTCTGCGCGAACGATAACAGCCACACCAAAACCGCGCCGGCAACGGTGACCACAGAGACGGTTGCCGCGATCTGCGAAGCGGACGGCAAGATCACCTACACAGCGAAGGCCACCTTCGAAGGCGTGGAATACACCGATGCCAAGATCGTTGTCATCCCGATGCTGCACCACAACTGGGGCGAGACCACCTACACATGGGTGAAGGACGGCGATCAGTATCAGGTCACAGCGCTTCGTACCTGCGCGAACAACCCGACTGAACACCAGCAGACCGAAACCGTGAGAACCACCAGCGCGACCGTTCAGAGCTCCGGCTGCGAGAGCGAAGGTACCCTTCGTTACACGGCGACCTTCCATGATCCGTTCGAAACGCAGTATAAGGAAGAAGCTGTTGCGGTGACCGGCCATACGCTCGTTCATACCGCATATCAGGATTCGACCTGCACCGAAATCGGTAACATCGAATACTGGCGCTGCTCCGTCTGCGACAAGATCTTCACCGATGAACTTGCGAGCACAACCTCTTATATCGGCACCGATCTTGCGGCGACCGTGATTTCTGCCAAGGGTCATGACTTCGTGATGAGCGGCGACGGTATGGTTGCAATCGACAACGAAGACGGCACGCACTCCTTCAAGTGCTCCCGCTGCGACGTTTACGGCGCTGTGATCGACGGCGTCCAGACGGCGGGCGGCAAGGTTGCCCACGCCTACGGCGAATGGGTCGTCACGGTCGAACCGACCTGTAAGGATAAGGGCGAGAAGGAACGCGTCTGCTCCGTCTGCGGCAATGTTGAAAAGGGCGAAAACGAATATGCCCCGCATACCCTGTACGGCATCAAAGCGAAGAGCGCGACCTGCACGACCGCCGGCAACAAAGCGTACTACTTCTGCCAGGTCTGCGGCAAGCTCTTCACCGACAACACCGGCGCGACCGAAACAACGCTTGAAGAAGTGACGCTTCCGGCGACCGGTCACGACTTCAGCGGTGCGATCCGCAACAACGGCGACGGTACCCACAGCTATCTGTGTGTCAACGGCTGCCGCACCTACGGCAACGCCGAAGCCCACGTCTTCGATCAGGAGATCGCGAGCCGCGAGTACCTGCGCAACTACGCGAACTGCACTGAGCCGAACACCTACTACAAGAGCTGTAAGTGCGGTGAGAAGGGCACAGAGACCTTCAGCATCGGCGATGCGGCAGGCCATATCATGGTCGACTTCCCGGCGCAGGCTGCCACCTGTCTCCAGCCCGGTCATACGCCGTACTCCGAGTGCACACGCTGCAACTACCGCGAGGGTTATGAAGTGATTGGTGCGACCGGCCACGGCGCCTACTACTACGACGAAGCAAAGTCCGGCGCGCTGGCTGACGGCTCGATGAAGTGGGAAGCCTATTCCTGCGAGAACGGATGCGGCGACTACTACATGAAGACGACGATCACCTCGATCGACGCCAACGGTACCCGCGTCCCGAACGTCAACGTTCGTATCACAAGCTCCAACGGCACCAACATCACCGGTACGACAGACGCGAACGGCGATTTGAGAATCGGCACCGATTACAAGACCAGCCTGCATCCGGGCACATACACGATCTATCTCGAGTATGTCAAGGACGGCAGCAACTACAACACGCACGGTACGGTCACGCTCGGCGCGGACGGCAAGGTCACCGGTTCCTTCGGTACCCTGACTCCGTACGGCGGCAACGCTTCCGGCTCCTACGGCGGCAAGCCGACCGGCGAATTCCGCTGCAGCATGTGCGATCTGAACGACAGCATGAAGAACAGACCGGTCATCGGCTGGTTCGTCTCCATCATCCACGCGTTCGTCCACGCGATCAGCCGCATCGGCAAATAAACAAAGGTAAACCCAACCACACAAACGGCGCTCCCGCTTCGGCGGGGGCGCCTTTCGTCCTTTTTGCCTGCGACCGGCGGCGTCCGGAGTTGACTTTCCGGCGAAATCGATGTATGATAATTAGAAATGACTACGACTGAAAACGGAGGCTATCATGGCGAAGGTTTTGGTGATCGGCGGCGGCGCGGCGGGTCTGCTTGCGGCGGGCACGGCGGCAAGTCGCGGCTGCGACGTCTGTATATTGGAGCGCAACGAACGCCCCGCGCGCAAGGTCATGATCACCGGCAAGGGCCGCTGCAATCTGACCAATCACTGCACGCTGATCAACGAGCTGGTCTCTCAGGTGCCGACCAACGGACGCTTTCTGCACGGCGCGTTTTCGCGCTTCATGCCGCAGGACGTCATGGAACTGGTGGAAGCGCAGGGCGTTGAGCTGAAAATCGAACGCGGCAACCGCGTCTTCCCCGTCTCCGACAAGGCGGTGGACGTGGTGGATGCGCTGGTGCGCTATGCGACCGAAAGCGGCGCCGTGATCCGGCAGGGCAGGGCAGTGGAGCTGCTGCTCGAAGACGGCGCGGTCCGCGGCGTCAAGACCGAAGACGGCACTTTACTTGAAGCCGACCGCGTGATCGTCGCGACCGGCGGCGTGTCCTATCCGCTGACGGGTTCTACCGGTGACGGCTACACCCTCGCAAAGCAGGCAGGACACACGATCGTGGACCCCAAGCCCTCTCTGGTGCCGCTGGTCTGTCACGAGGGCTTCTGCTCCGATCTGCAGGGCCTTTCTCTGCGCAACGTCGCGATCACGGTCCGCGACACGACCAACTACAAAGAGATCTACAGCGACTTCGGCGAGATGCTGTTCACCCATTTTGGCGTCTCCGGTCCGATGATCCTTTCGGCGAGCGCGCACATGAACCCGATGGAGAGAGGACGCTATGAGATCCACATCGACCTCAAACCCGCGCTGTCCTATGAGCAGCTCGACGCCCGGGTCCAGCGCGATTTCCTCGCCGCGTCCAACAAGAACTTCATCAACGCCCTCGACAGTCTGCTGCCGAAAAAGCTCGTCCCCGTGATCGTCCGCCTGTGCGGCGTCAAGCCGTCGCACAAGGTCAACCAGGTCACAAAGGAGATGCGCGGACGGCTCGTGAATCTGCTCAAAGACCTCAAGGTGACGGTCAACGGCTTCCGCCCGATCGAAGAGGCGATCATCACGAGCGGCGGCGTCAACGTCAAAGAGGTGGACCCGAAAACCATGCAGTCCAAGCTCTGTCAGGGACTGTTCTTTGCCGGCGAGGTGCTCGACGTCGACGCCTATACCGGCGGCTTCAATCTGCAAATCGCGTTCTCTACCGGCCATCTGGCGGGGGAGAGCGTTTAACAAAGGAGAAATACCATGATCAACGTTGCCATTGACGGGCCTGCCGGCGCAGGCAAAAGCACCATCTCCCGCCGCGCGGCGGCCTCTCTCGGATTCATCTACATCGACACCGGCGCGCTGTACCGTACGGTCGGTCTGCACGCGCTGCGCCTCGGCGCCGACACGAAGGACGCCGCGGCTGTCGCCGCCACGCTGACAGACGAGCTGCATGTGGAGCTGCGCTTTGTCGGCGGTGAACAGCGGATGTTTTTGAACGGCGAGGACGTGTCCGACGCGATCCGTACACCGGAGGCTTCTCTGGCCGCTTCCGCCGTGTCCGCCGTGCCCGCCGTGCGCGCCTATCTGTTCGATCTGCAAAAGCAGCTGGCGCACGAGAACGACTGCATCATGGACGGCCGCGACATCGGCACCGTCGTGCTGCCCGACGCGCAGGTCAAGATCTTTTTGACCGCGTCGCCCGAAGCGCGCGCTCAGCGCCGCTATGAAGAGCTGATCGAAAAGGGGATGGACGTCACGTTCGACGATGTCCTCGCCGATATGAAGCAGCGCGACTACAACGACAGCCACCGTGCGATCGCGCCGCTGAAACCCGCGGACGACGCCATTTTGCTCGACACGAGCGGCAACACGCTCGAACAGTCGGTGGAGCTTGTGACGCGGACGATCCGCGAAAATATGCCCCGCTGAAAGAAGGTGCCGCCCATGCCAGCAACTGTCACCCTCGCCAAAACCGCCGGCTTCTGCTTCGGCGTGGACCGCGCCGTCAAGATGCTTTACGACCTTGTCGAAACCGGCGCGCCGGTTTGCACCCTCGGACCGATCATCCACAACCCGCAGGTGATCGACGACCTGCAAAAAAAAGGCGTTGCCGTGCTCGACCGCGCCGAGGACGCCATCCCCGGCACGACCGTCGTGATTCGTGCCCACGGGGTGCCGAAGCAGGTCTTCGACACGTTCGCGCAAAACGGGATCGACTTTGTGGACGCGACCTGTCCCTATGTGCTGAAGATCCACCGGATCGTCGAACGGCATACGACGCCAGACACGGTGCTGCTCATTGCCGGCGACGAGAACCACCCGGAGGTGCAGGGCTTCCGCAGCCGCAGCAAAGGACCCTCCTATGTCTGCGGCGACCCCGACGCGTTCCGCCAGTTGGTGGAAGCGCATCCGGAATTTGCCGAAAAGGAAGTCGTTCTCGTTGCGCAGACCACGTTTTCCGTGAATGCGTGGAAAAAAATCTATGAAATTTTTGAAAAACTATATACAAAATCAAAATCTTTTGATACAATATGTAAAGCGACGCAAAATCGGCAGTTTGAGGCCGAAGCGCTCGCGAAGGAAAGCGACTGCATGATCGTGATCGGCGGACGCTTCAGTTCGAACACCGTCAAACTGACCAAAGTGTGCGAACCTTACTGCAAGACCTATCTGGTCGAGCAGGCAGCGGAACTCAGAGAAATCGACTTTTCCGGCTGCAGATCCATTGGGGTAACAGCAGGTGCGTCCACGCCTGCAGGTATTATAAAGGAGGTACTTTTTACCATGTCCGAAATCATCAAC
>JAFYDS010000158.1 GCA_017544665.1 Clostridia bacterium
CCGTGGTCCTCCCCGCAGTATTTGCAGAGGTTTTTGCCGTCCGAAGGCTTGTCGGGATCGGTCGGATCATCGGGCGTGATAACGGGGATGGTCTTGTCGAAAGTGTCGGTAAAGGTCGCTCCGCCGAAGCTGATCGTCGCCGTGAAGCGCGCAAGGCCTTCCTCGTCGGCGGTCGCTTTGCTGACGATCGCGCTTGAAATCATTCCGCCCGAAGCCGTTATGACCTGGGCGTCATCGCCCTCCGGGCAGGTGAAGGTCGCCGTCGCGCTTGATCCGTCGGTTGCCCAACTCCAGGTGGGGTCGCCGTAACTGTGCCCCTTTGCCGGGATCGGCACTCTTTGCACGTCAGTGTATGTTTCGCCTGCGAATTCAACCGTCGCCGTGTGGATCATCACACCGTCGGCGGTGCAGGTCGCGTCGGGAGAGGGAACCTCCGTCACCTTTGCGGTCACGGTCTGAACGTCATCACATTTTTCGCAGGCGAAAGCCGCGCCCCCGCCATGATAGCTCTTTGACCACGTCCAGACAGGCTCGCCATAGGAATGTGATTCTTTAAAGGTCGCCGATACGGTGACGTCGGAATCCGGCATTGTAAACTTGCCGTCGCTCCTGACCTCGATGGGGTTGCCGTCCGAGTCCTTCACATCCCACGAGACGAACGCATGGCAGGCGTCCGGCGTCGCCGTCAGCGCCACGTCATTATACAGATAGGCTGTTGTCGGAGACGCCGTGACCGTGCCGCCGACGATTCCGTCGGATACCGTTACGCTGCGCGGCATCTTATAAGACGGGCATACGTTGATAA
Organism: Clostridia bacterium; assembly: GCA_017544665.1. Classification (GTDB taxonomy): domain Bacteria; phylum Bacillota; class Clostridia; order Oscillospirales; family Acutalibacteraceae; genus UBA6857. The sequence goes on from JAFYDS010000158.1 coordinate 806, forward strand.
GATGTCCCGCAATGTCATCCGTCAGGTAAATGTCGCCCTCCATGTGCTCGGGGTCGCTCCATTCGCCGTCCAGAGGATTCTTCGCTTCATCATAAATGTTGCTGTGCGCCACGTCGTATCCTTTATCCGGCATCAAAACGACGTGTACGACGCCGCCTGCGGGATTGTTGTTCCAGAGCTTGAGCTCGACTCCGCCGGCAGGTACGTCCTCAGGGGTTAATACGATCGAGCCTTCACCTGTGCTGTTGTAAGACACCACCACAGCGCCGTTTTGCAGCCTGACGTCTCTGCCGACGACGACCGTGTACTCCGTCCCCGCTGCCGGGATGAAATACGCGCCGAAGGTCACGCTCTCATCCGGCATGGTGAACGTATACTCGCCGTTTTCGTCGGGAAAGATATATTGCCGGTTCATGAAAAAGCTGCTGCTTTCCGTGTAATAATAGTAGACGGACCACAGCGCATAGCCGCTGTCCGGAGTTAACGTAAGCTTTACGGCCTCACCGGCAAACGCGCGGGTTTTGTCTGCGGTAACGGAGCCGTGTTCGATGCCGCCCGCGACGGAAACAGCGTTATAATGATCCTGAACGTCTCCGCCGTTCGGGTTGACCGATTCGACGATGCCGTCGGCAAAATAGAAAGCAGGGCGTACACCGCTGGAAGTATCAACGACAAGTTCGCTTTTGCTGACAAGGCCGGTAGGGTCGACGCAGCAAAATTTGTCAGATGCCTCGCCGGGCGTTCTCAATTGCCAGTATGACATCCCGAGGGATTCATCTTGATCATCGAGGTAAAGCCCCTGCGCCTTTGCGTAATCCGTCCCAATCGCCCTGCGGGCTTCATCAGTTTCGTAATCATCACCGGCAAAGCCGAAAAAAGGCTGGAGAACCTCGTCATAAGACAGAAGGAAAACCTTGTCATAGGTCGTCTCGCAGTTGAATCTCGAATACGTCGTCGAGAATGCGGGATTGACAAGCTCGGCCTGTGCAAGGCGGCCGAGCTCCTCGGCGGAAAAGGCGGAGTAGTAGAAATCCTGAATCAGGAATTCCCGTATGGAGCTCGTCACGTAATCGTTGGCGTAATTCGTCAGTTCTTCGTCGTTGTTAATCCGCTCCTGATTATCGTCCGGATTGTTAACGCCGGAAAAATAAGCCGTATCGGAAAAGGGCTGAGAATCGATGATCCTATCGGTCATGACAAGTCCGCTTGCGGGGTCAAGCACGCGCCACTTGATCGGCTCCCACTTAAACCAGTAAGTGTTGCCCTGTGAGTATCCGTTCACGAACTGAGGTTCTTTATCGTAACCCGAATCGATTGTCCACATCGGTCTGTTCCGATTGATCTGTACGCCTCTGTATTTAGCGCCGTCGAGCGTCACGTCCGCATACAGCATCATGTCGTCCTGCTTCGCCATGCTGCCGTATTCCCCGGTGCCGGAGTAGTAGCCGTAGGAGATCCACTCCGCGTCAAGCTCACCCAGCGCTGAGACGGTCGCCTCGTCCGTCACAAGCGTCTGCGGATATCCGCCGTACTCGATGATATCGCCGACGCTGTAAGCCGCATCCTCCGCCACGGCGGGAAGAACGAGGGTGAACGCAAGCGAAAGCGCAAGGAAAATGGATAAAACCTTTTTCATAGCTGTTACCTCCTGATAAATTGAAGCCGACCGCTGCGCTATCATAAACAGATACAACGGAATTTGCTAAAATAGTACATTTTATTTTATCATTATCCGGTTGCACTGTCAACTTTTTTCAGAATAATACCTTATCCGGTAAAAGCAGTCACGCTTTTTCGTCGAATACGAAGTCCTGAAAACGCCTATCGATCAACATCTTTATCCGCAAGAGCCGCATCGGGAATATCTACATCTCCGATGTCAATAGCCGCAGCATTTTTTTTGCCGACTTGATCTGATGCGCTTGAAAAAAAGCCGGTTTGTGCTATAATATATACGGCTGAAAAGCCTCTATCATTCAGTTGTGGCGCGCCGGTAAGCTGTCCGGCAGGCTTGGGGCAGCGCTGCCTTCAATCGAAAAGAAGGAAACTATGGATCTATCATTTGTCTATTTCTGGGAGCAGGTGACGTCCAACCCGCTTCTGATGCTCGCAGTCGGACTGACCCTCGGCGTTATTTTCGTCAATGGCTGGACGGACTGTCCGAACGCAATCGCAACCTGCGTGACGACCCGATGTATGGAAGCGCGCCCTGCGATTCTGATGTCTGCATTCTTCAATTTCCTTGGCGTGTTTATTATGAGCTCGGTGAATGCGACGGTTGCGCAGACGATCGCAAACATGGTCGATTTCGGAACCAACTCACATGATGCGATCGTGGCGCTGTCCGCCGCATTACTGGCAATCGTGATCTGGGCAGTGCTCGCCTGGTATTTCGGGATACCGACCAGCGAGAGCCACGCTTTGATCGCAGGGCTGACCGGTGCGGCGATTGCAATGCACGGCGGGCTTTCCGGCGTCAACGGTCACGAATGGATCAAGGTCATCTACGGCCTTGTGATTTCGGTCGTGCTCGGCTTTCTCCTCGGTTATGCGGTCTGCAAGCTGGTGACGGTCATCTTCTTCAATGTTGACCGGCGAAAAACGGAAGGCATCTTCCGGTACGGTCAGATCGGCGCTGCCTGTGCCATGAGCTTCATGCACGGCGCGCAGGACGGTCAGAAATTCATGGGTGTTATCCTGATGTGCCTTTTGCTTTCAAACGGCGGCGGCGAGGGCGCTGCTGTGAAGATGCCGGTATGGATCATGTTGCTTTGCTCCGCCATCATGTCGGTCGGAACGTCGATCGGCGGAAAGAAGATTATCAAATCCATCGGCATGGATATGGTCAAGCTGGAAAAATATCAGGGCTTCTCGGCAGATATGGCAGCTTCGGTCGCACTGCTCATCAGCTCTCTCTTCGGAATCCCGGTATCGACCACACACGCAAAAACAACTGCAATCATGGGCGTCGGAGCCGTCAAGCGCCCTTCTGCGGTCAATCTCGGCGTTGTCAAAAATCTCATGATGACATGGATTCTGACCTTCCCCGGCTGCGGACTGATCGGATTTATCACAACGAAGATCTTTATTGCGGTCTTCTGATTCGGAGGAAATAATGGCTAACAAGAAAAACGATTTTTACTGGAACAATTTTATTTCGGCTGCTGATACTGCCTGCCGCGCCGCGGATTATCTGCTCGGATGTCTGCGGGAATTCGATGCCGAAAATATAAACGGAATGCTGACCGCGATGCATGAATATGAGCATCAGGGCGATTCGCTGCGGCATGAAATGTCCGAGGCGCTGGCAAAATCTTTTGTCACGCCGATCGACCGCGAGGATATGGCAGAACTCTGCCAGAGACTTGACCATGTGATCGAC
>JAFYDS010000159.1 GCA_017544665.1 Clostridia bacterium
CGTAAAGTCTGCCGTATGCGTTCATCACAACGTCATAGTTTGTGACTTTGTAAAACTCATCGCGGAACTGATAGAATTCGTCGCCGTAGTACTGAACCGTCAACTGTTTTTCGACGTTCTTTCTGCGCGTATAGCCGAAGAAATACCCGTTCTGTTCCACTCGTTCGTACGCATAAGAGCGAAGCGGATTAAACGACGCCACCCAGAGCGGACGTCGGAAAAGGTCGATGCTTTCGCCGCGAGAATTAACATACCTGTACTTACTCATGACGCGCGCACCGCCTTTCCGACCTGCTTCCCGATCTGGTTCGCGTTCCGTACGTCCACGGGCAGACCGTACCGCCGCATATCCTCACGCATGGACGCGAGCTCCTGCCGAAGTCCGCGCACCTCGTCAGCGGTTTCCGTACTGCCGGACGAATAGGTCTGCGCTTCGTACGCCGTCAGAACGCGTTCGCCTCTGTGCAGCTCGGCAAGATAGCCGTCGAACGGCACATAGTCCAGACCGGACGCATGCCGACCGTGCGGCGCCGGTATCGCTTCGCTGTTTTTGTCGTCGTCCGATTCCTTCGTGAAGATGTTCTTCAAGGCGTTTTTAATGCTCGCGAAAATCTTCTTTGCCAACGACCACCAGTCATAGTCCAAAAGCGCTTCTGCAAGAGCTTTCGCCAATTCAAACGCGGCTTCCAGAAGAGCAGGGATGTTGTCAATCAAACCTGTGCAGACCTTTTCAACGATCATCAGAGCTGCGTCGATCAGTTCTTTCATGCTGTCCCCGTCGGTCAAACCGTCGAACAAAGCCTCCACGATCATAAATGCCGAATCAATGACAAGATCAACGTTATCGACCAAAAAACCAGCCAAACCAAGAACCAGCTTTATCGCAGAATCCATGATTTTCTGAATATTTTCTTGCGTCAAAAGTCCCTGCGTCAGCTCCTCGATGATCTCCAAAGCCGAATCCAGCAGCGGCGACAAGTTGTCGATTATCCCGTCAGCAAGCGCGATCACGATATCCGGCGCGACTTCAAGCAAAGCGCCGACAAGACTCTTGATGATTTCAAGCGCTTTCGGCAGCATTTCTTTAAAAGAGCCGATCATATCCTCGACGCCAGCCTTTAGCTGCTCCGCCGCGCCTTCCTTGCCGGTCAGCATGCCGGTCAATCCGTCGAGCGCTTGCGTAGCGCCAGGCAAAAGCTCCGAAACAAGATTGTTTTTCATCGCAGACGCAGTTGTCTTAAGGTTGGTTAATGAATCTTCAAACTTCGCAGCAGCCTCGACAGCTTCGTTTGACATCACCATACCGTTATCGCGTGCCGCTTTTTCCATCTCGCGCAGCCCTTCGGTTCCGGCGTTCAGCATAGGCGCCAATTCCTGCGCTGTCTTTGCTCCGAACATTTCAACAGCAGCCGCGCTTCGTTCTGCGGGGTCTTTAATAGCCGCGATCTTCTTGATCGCCTCGTCGACGTCCAGATCAGAACCTGAGCTTTTCAGCTTTGCCGCCGCTTTCGAGATGGCCTGCATGCTTGTTCCGCTTCGTTCAGCCTCGAACGAAAGAATCTGATACGTTTCAGCAGAAACGCCAATCTTTTGCGACTCTTTGTCGATCGTGTTGCCAGCCTCTGCCGCCGCTTTGATAAGCTGTCCGAGCTCTTTTCCGGCTTTGACAGCAGCCGCACCGATAGCGGCCACACCGGCCACGGCACCGACCGCGGCGCCGCCGATCATCTTCAAGCCGCCCTTTGCAAGTGTTCCCGCCGC
>JAFYDS010000160.1 GCA_017544665.1 Clostridia bacterium
CATAAAACCTACGCCTTCCGTCAAGCCGAGGGTGCGTACAGCGTATTCGCGCAACGTTTCCGGAGCAAGCTCGTTTTCGCGTGAAAGGACGAGCAGCGTACATAGCGAAAGGATTTCGTCCGCACAGTACCAGCTGTCGAAGCTCAGCAGCATATCCGAGCCGATAATGAGATACAATTCGTCGCGCGGATACAATTTACGCAGCGTACGCATGGTCTCCACCGTATAGCTCTTGCCGCCGCGGCGGATCTCAAGGTCGCTGATCCGAAAATGTGTATCCGAAAACGTCATACCGCAGAGTGTCAGTCTTGTGCTGCCGCTGACGAGCTCCGGCGCGTCCTTATGCGGCGGCATGTACGACGGCATGATGATCACTTCATCGAGCTTCGCCTGCCGCATGGCCTGTGTCGCCAGATGCAGATGTCCGAGATGGGGCGGATTGAAGGTCCCGCCGAATAAACCGATTCGTTTCATCGTTTCCCCTTTGCTACGCGAACCTTGACGCGTTTGCCGAGTTTGCCTTCGCGCAGCGCCTTTTCACGGGTCTGTTTCGCAGCAAGCTTTTTGTTTTTTTCCTTTTGCGCCGCCTTCTCGCGCAGTTCGGGGCTTTCGCGGTACAGCACGATCACGCCGCCGATCACCTGAATGACCTCAGCGCCTGTCGCTGCGGCAAGCTGATCGGCAGCTTCACGCGGCGTTATCGGCGAAGATTCCAGCAGAACCTTCACCTTGATCAGCTCGCGGGCACGCAATGCATCGTCCGTTTGCGCGATCACGCCGTCGTTCATGCCGCCTTTGCCGATATGAAACAGCGGTTCCAGCCCGTTCGCCTGCGCGCGAAACGCAGCGCGTTCTTTTCCTGTCATAGTGTTACTCCTTGTTTTCTTCAAGATACGCAGGCAGCGCGTCGCAAAGCTTGCGCAGCGCGTTGCCGCGATGGGAAACGGCATCCTTCTCATCAGCCGTGAATGTCGCAAAGCTGCGGCCGCCGACCAGAAATACAGGATCATAACCAAAGCCGTTGTTCCCGCATTTTTCATACCCGATTTTACCTTCGCATCTGCCTTCGATCTCCAGCAGCCGACCGTCCGGGAAACAGACGCAGACGCTGCAGACGAACGCGGCTGTCCGCTTTTCGTCAGGCGTATCGCGCAGCGCGTCGAGCAGCTTCATGATATTCGCTTCGTCATTGCCGTGTTCGCCGGCATACCGGGCGGAATAGACGCCGGGCGCGCCACCCAGCGCGTCAACACAAAGGCCGCTGTCGTCTGCAATACAGGGAAGTCCGCTTTCCAGACAGCCCGTATGCGCCTTCAAATAGGCGTTCTCGCGGAACGTCTCCCCTGTTTCCTCCACATCGGTCAATGTGACGCCCGCCATTTCTGAGGTCAGTACCTCGATCCCGAGCGGAGACAGAATACGCTGCATTTCGGCCTGCTTTTTCAAATTATGCGTCGCCAACAGAAAGCGCATCGTCAGTCCTCCTCGGCGTGGGTTTCCGCCGTATTTTCAAACAGCGCTTTGGCAAACACCTTTTGATCGAACGGCTGCAGATCGTCGATCTGCTCGCCGACACCGATATATTTGATCGGCAGCTTCAATTCGTTTTTGATTGCGAGAACAACGCCGCCGCGCGCCGTGCCGTCCAGCTTTGTCAGCACAATGCCGGTCAGCTCCGCGACCTGCATGAATTCCTTTGCCTGACTGACGGCGTTCTGACCTGTCGTTGCGTCAAGCACAAGAAAGATCTCACGGTCGGCATAAGGCAGTTCTTTATCGACAACGCGATAGATCTTTGCCAGCTCGTCCATCAGATTCTTTTTATTGTGCAGACGGCCGGCGGTGTCGATAATAATGATATCGCTGTTACGGGCGATACCTGCCTGGATCGTATCATAGACGACGGCAGCAGGATCGGAGCCTTCCTTTTGCTTAATGATTTCGACGCCTGCGCGGTCCGCCCAGACTTCAAGCTGTTCGATCGCTGCCGCACGGAACGTATCCGCCGCACCGATCAAAACCTTTTTGCCGTCCGCCTTATAACGCGCGGCAAGTTTGCCGATCGTCGTCGTTTTGCCGACGCCGTTGACGCCGATCATCAGAATGACGGACGGGATCGTGATAAGACCCATATCTTCGCCGCCGTCGAGCATCCCGGCAATGATGTCCGCAATGATCATTTTCGCGTGCTTTGGGTTTCGCACGTCGCCGGATCTGACGCGCTTGCGCAGCTCTTCCACAACGTCGACCGCTGTCTGTACGCCGACGTCCGCCATAATCAGCGCTTCTTCAAGATCATCATACAAATCGTCGTTGATCTCTTCATACGCGCCGAGGACGTCTTCCAGCTTTTTATCGAGACCTTCTCTGGTCTTTTTCAGGCCGAAGCCGAATTTCTTAAAAATACCCATCCGAATCTACTCCTTTATCCGGTGATGCCGAGACGGCTTGCGATTTCGGCGGTTCTGAGCTCCAGCAGCTTGCTGACGCCCTGCTCCTGCATCGTGATGCCGTAGAGCATGTCCGCCTCTTCCATTGTGCCGCGGCGGTGCGTGATCAGAATGAACTGCGTGTTCTTCGTCATGCGGCGCACATACTGCGCGTAACGGGTCACGTTGGAATCGTCAAGCGCGGCCTCGACTTCGTCGAAGATACAGAACGGCGCAGGATTGACCTTCAAAATCGCGAACAGCAGCGCAATGGCGGAAAGCCCTTTTTCACCGCCCGACAGCGCGTCGAGCCGTTTGACGTTCTTGCCAGGAGGCTGCAGACGGATGTCGATCTCACTTTCGAGAACGTCCGTCGGGTCCTCGAGTTGCAGCTGCGCGCGACCGCCGTCGAACAGTTCGCGGAACGTCTCGTCAAAATAGTTGTTGATCTTGGAGAACTGCTCACGGAAGCGATTCGACATCTTGTCGGTCAATTCCGAAATCAGCTTTTGCAGCTCCGCCTTGGATTTTTCGACGTCTTCGAGCTGTGCGTGCATAAACGTGTAACGCTCGTTAACCTCTTTATATTCGTCGATCGCACCGACATTGACTGCGCCAAGCGCGCGAATCTTGTTGCGGATCTCGCCAAGACGGCGCTTCGCCTGTGCCGGCTGATCGGTTTTCTCGTTTGTTTCCTGCGCTTCGCGTAAAGTCAGCTGATAATCGTCGTAAAGGCGGCTGACAGTCTCTTCATAATCTTTTGTCATCGTCTCTTTCTTTGCTTCGAGACGCATCTTTTCGCCGCCGATCCGTTCGCGTTCGGTCGTTTGCTCACGCTCTTTGAGACGCAGCGCGGCGCTTTGTTCCTCCGCCTGTGCGCGTTCCTGCTGCAGCGAGACGATACGTTCCTTTTCCTGCTGGGCAAGGGCACGTTTATCTTTCGCCTGTTCACCAAGCGCGGCAATCATTTCTCGCAGCGAATCATTGCGCTGTGCAATTTCGTCTATCTCTGATTGCAATGCTTTGTCACGATCCTCCTGACTGACGAGACGGGACAACAACAGATGCATCGCCTCCGTGCGGACGGCGTGATCTTTTTGCGCATCATGCACTTCAAGTGTCAACGCGGACAGCTGGGAGGAATATCCCTCGCGCTTCGCAAACAGCGCCTGTTTTTCCGCGTCGAGCGTCTGCAGTTTTTCATGCAGCTTTGCGGCATCGACTTCAAGTGATTCCGTTTTCTTTTGCGCTTCTTCCGCGTCCTTCTGGAGCTGCGTGAGCCGTTCATCGAACGAAGAGAGCTCGCTTTGCAGCGTATCCAGAGCGTCCTGCGCGGACGCCTTTTGTTCAGCGAACAGTCGTTGCTCCCCTTCCAGACGGATGCGTTCATGGCGCATCGTTTCAACCTTCGTTTTCGCTTCTTCCAATTCTGCCTGCGTCTCGTTGGCCAGCCGCAGCGCGTCGTCGTGTGACGCAGAAACCGAAGCGACTTCAGCTTCAAGCGATTCCACCTTTTTATGCAGGCGTTCGATCTCAGTCGTACGCGTCAAAAAGCCCGCTGTCTTCGATTGTGAGCCGCCGGTCATGGAACCGCCTGGGTTGACGACCTGCCCGTCCAACGTGACGATTTTGAAGCGATAGGCATACTGTTTCGCGATCACAACGGCACAGTCGAGATCCTCCGCAACCGCAGTTTTACCGAGCAGCGCTTCGATTATGCCACGATACAGCGCGTCGCAGGTTACAAGATCGCTCGCAAGACCGATAAAGCCGAAGCAATCGGATAAGCCCTCTTCTTCAAGCTGTCTGCTTTTGACAGCGGAGATGGGCTGGAAGGTTGCGCGGCCGAGCGCGCCCTGTTTCAGATAGCGGATCGCGGCCTTTGCGTCCGCGTCGGTGTCGCAGATGATGTGCTGTACCGCGTTACCGAGCGCGGTTTCCACGGCGAGCGCGTATTCCGAATCGGTAGAGATGAGCTTAGAGACCGTCGCATGGATACCGTGCAGGTGTCCTTTTTCCGCTTCGTGGATAACGGCTTTAACGGAACCGGCGTAACCGTCCATGCTCTTTTCAAGATCTTCGAGCATTCTCAGGTTCGCCTGCGCGCGCTGCAGATCGAACGAAAGATCGTCGAGCTTCTTTTTCAGATCGTCCGCTTTCTGCGCGCGACCAGTCAACTTCATCGACAGCGCGCCGGAGATGTTTTCCGCTTCCTGAAGCTGTTCTTCCGCATTTGCCAGCGCTGCGTCTGCAGCCTGCGCCTGCGTTTCAATCTGCGTCATAGCTTCGGTCTGCTGTGAGAACACGGCGGCGATCGAAGTCTTTCTTTCTTCTATCTCGCGCATAGCGGTCTGCGCAGACCAAAGTGAAACTTTTGCGTCGGCCGCCTGCTGCGCAAGAGATGACAGTTTCTGATTGACCGCATCCGTTTCCTGATCGAGCGAGCCGCTGGTATTGCCTGTCTGCTGCAGATTCGCCTGCACTTCGTCCAGCTTTTCCTGTTTTTGCGCAATGATCTGCTCGATCTGCGCAATCAGCCCTTTTTCTGCGTCAATTTCCTTTTGCAGCTGTTCGCGGCTTTCATCAGACTGCGCACGGTCACGACCGATGCGTTCGATCGTTTCTTCGTTATGTTGAATCGAGTTTTCCAACACGGCGCCCTGCGCGTCGAGCTGGGAGGCTTCCTCCTCGAGTTTCGCGATCGCCGTGCGGATATCATCGATCGTGACGGTGATCTGCTGCGCACGCGCAATGGCGGCTTCCGTCTGCATCTCCGTTTCCTGCAATGCACGCTCGCTGCTGTCATATTGTCCGGCGGCGATCGCGATCGCGTCTTCCTGTGCGCGCAATTCGTCTTTCAGCTTTTCAATCGTATAAAGCCAAAGCCCGATCTCAAGCGTTTTGCGCTCGTCGGACAATACGAGGAACTGTTCAGCTTTTTCGCTTTGCGTTTTGAGCGGTCCGATCCGCTCTTCAAGCTCCGTCAGAATGTCGCGCAGCCGCAGCAGGTTTTCTTCCGCCTGCGCAAGCCGCTTGAGAGAATCCTGCCGGCGGTAGCGGTACGAGGAGATCCCGCAGGCCTCTTCCAGCATATCGCGGCACTCGCGTCCTTTGCCTGAGATCAAGTCAGCAATCTTGCCCTGGCTGACAAGGGAATAGCCGTCGCGGCCGAGACCGGTGTCCATAAACAGCGCGTGCAGATCGCGCAGACGGACGGTCTTGCCGTTGACTTTATATTCACTTTCACCTGAGCGGAAGAACCGTCGCGTGACGGTGATCTCGTCTTCATCCACCTCGTTGATCGTACGATCGGTGTTGTCGAGCCGCAGCGTTACCTGCGCGAAGGTGTGCGCTTTGCGCACCTTGGTGCCGTCGAAAATCACGTCTTCCATCTTGGAGGATCGCAGAGATTTTGTCGACTGTTCGCCGAGCACCCAACGCACCGCATCGGAGATATTACTCTTGCCGCTTCCATTCGGTCCGACGACCGCAGTGATTCCGCGGTTGAAGTTCAAGACGGTTTTTTCAGGGAAGGACTTGAAGCCCTGCATTTCAATTGCTCTGAGTATCATGTCACTGTTCCTTATCCTACGTTTTCGTGTTAGTTTGCATCAGACGCGTACGCCCATCAGTTCGAGCGCCGCCTTAGCTGCGGCCTGTTCCGCTGCTTTCTTGCTTCTGCCGATACCGGATCCTATTACGTTCGAGTTGAGATGTACCTCCACCTCAAAGCTTTTCTGATGATCCGGACCGCTCTCACCGACCAGCACATAGCTCAGATGCTCGTCCGGGTTTTTTTGAATGATCTCCTGCAGCGCGGTCTTATAATCGCTGAAGGAAGGCGTCTGTTTTGCCGCGCGTTTGAGAAACGGCAGCACAAAGGTCCGCGCCGCGTCCAGTCCGCCGTCGAGATAAATGGCGGCGATCACTGCCTCAAACGCGTCTGCGAGGATGGACGCGCGGGATCTTCCCCCGGTGCGCTCCTCTCCTCTGCCAAGCAGTATGTATTTGCCAAGATCGATTTCCTGTGCAAATTCGAAAAGCGATTTTTCGCAAACGCATGCTGCACGGCGTTTAGTCATATCCCCTTCCGGTAAATGACTGAGATTGTGGTAGAAGTAATCGGCGGATATCATGCCGAGCACGCTGTCGCCCAAAAACTCCAGCCGCTCGTTACAGTCGCGCTGCAGCCCGCGTTCGTTTTTGAACGATGAATGGGTAAACGCAGTTTCCAGCAGCGCGTCATTTTGAAAACGGTAGCCAATGGTCTCCTGAAACTCTTCAAACATACCAACCCTCCTTTCGCAGATATTGCTCTAACTCTGTCAAACTGCGCTGTGCAAGCGCTTCATAGCGAAGCTTTTTATCACGGATCTTCGGTTCGATCGGCGGAAGCACGCCGAAATTCGCGCCCATAGGCTGAAAATCGCGTACGCTGTCGTCGCTGATGTAACGGGATAATGCACCCATGATCGTCGTGTCTGGCAAAACAAGCGTCGTTTCGCCGCGCAGACGGCGTACCAGGTTGACGCCGGCGAGCAGACCGCTTTGCGCTGACTCCATATACCCTTCCACGCCGGTGATCTGTCCGGCAAAGAACAGGTCGGGACGCTGACGCAAGCTGTAATCAGCATTCAGCAGCCGAGGGGAATCAAGAAACGTGTTGCGGTGCATCACGCCGCAGCGGACGAATTCCGCATCGTGCAGTGCCGGAATCATGGAAAACACGCGCTTCTGTTCGCCGAATTTGAGATTGGTCTGGAACCCGACAAGGTTCAGCAGCGTGCCGTCCTTCGTTTCACGGCGAAGCTGGAGCACCGCCCAAGGTCTATGACCGGTGCGCGGATCGCGCAGGCCGACAGGCTTGAGCGGACCATAGCGGATCGTGTCCTTTCCGCGTGAAGCCATCACTTCGATCGGCATACACCCTTCATAGACGTCCTTGCGTTTGTCAAAACTGTGCTGCGGAGCGGCTTCGGCGGAAATGAGCGCATCATAAAAGGCTTCATATTCCGCTTTATTCATCGGACAGTTGAGGTAATCGTCCTCGCCGCCGCGTTCATAGCGCGACGCGGTAAAGTAATGTTCCGGATCAAGACTGTCACGCGTCACGATCGGCGCAGCTGCGTCATAAAACGATAAACCGTCGCCGCAGAGCGCGCGGATGCTTTCGCTGATCGCGTCGCTTGCGAGCGGTCCGGCTGCGATGATACAGGGAGAATCCGGGATAGCCGTCACTTCTTCTCGAACCAGCGTGATGTTCTTGTGCGAGAGGATCTTTTCCGTGACCAGTCGCGAAAACGCCTCGCGGTCAACGGCAAGCGCGCCGCCTGCCGGAACGGCACAGGCCTCCGCCGCTTCGATACAAAGCGATCCCATGCGGCGCATTTCCTCTTTCATCAGTCCGGCAGCGGACGCAAGCCGCTTCGCCTTAAATGAATTGGAGCAGACCAACTCGGCGAGATCGTCGGAGTGATGGGCGGGCGAATAGCATACGCCCTTCATCTCATACAGCGTGACACGGCACCCGCGATTGGCCGCCGCCCAGGCGGCCTCCACGCCGGCAAAGCCGCCGCCGATCACTGTGATTCTCTCGTCCATCGAGCGTCTCCTTCTTGGTTGATGTTATTTCTTACTCTTTTCCTTGCGTGAATAACCGCAGCCCTCCGCAAGACACGAAAGCACGCCGCCCTTGCCTTTGAAGAGCGCCTTGCCGCACTGCGGGCAGGTTTTATTCGTCGGCTTGTCCCAAGTGACAAAATCACAGTCAGGCCAGCGGTCGCAGCCGTAGAACTTATAGCCACGTTTGCTTCTCTTTTCGATCACCTTGCCGCCGCACTTCGGGCAGGCCGCTTCGGTGTCAACAACATAGGGCTTTGTATTCTTGCATTCGGGATAACCCGGGCAGGCAAGGAATTTGCCGAAACGTCCGATTTTGACGACCATCATCCTGCCGCACTTTTCGCAGGGAATATCGGTTTGATCCTCCTGCAACTGGATCTTGACGTCCTTCATGTCGTCCTTCACCTTTTTGAGCGTCTTTTCAAAGTCGTCATAAAATGTGTGAAGAAGTTCCACATAGTCCTCTTCGCCTTCTCCGACGCGGTCAAGACCGGTTTCCATCTGCGCCGTGAACTTTGTGTTCACGATTTTCGGGAAGGTCTCTTTCAGCAGCTTTGAGATCGCTTCGCCGAGTTCCGTCGGGATCAGCTGCTTGTTCTTGCGGAGAATGTACTCGCGCTTGACGATCGTGGAAATAATGGTCGCATAGGTGCTCGGACGGCCGACACCGTTTTCTTCGAGCGCTTTGATCAGTGACTGTTCAGTGTAGCGCGCGGGCGGCTGGGTAAAGTGCTGCTCTTTCGAGATTTCGCGCGTTTTCAGCGGATCGTTCTCTTTGAGATCGGTCGGCAGCAAGGCGTCTTTGCCTTCGCCGAGATCATACACACGCGTACAGCCGTCAAATTTCATCTCATGACCGTTCGCACGGAAGATCACATAGACGTCGTCGATTCCGGGTTCACTGCCTTTGATCTCGAGTTTGATCGTGCTTTGGACGCCTGCCGTCATCTGAGATGCAATAAAACGCTTCCAGATCAGATCATAGAGTTTATACTGTTCGCCTGTCAAAAACGATTTAACCGTATCCGGCGTCAGATTGACGTCAGACGGGCGGATCGCCTCATGACCGTCCTGCGCGTTGGCACGCGATTTGTAATAATTAGGCTTGTCCGGCACATAACGGTCGCCGAACATGCTCCCGATCAGCGCAGCGGCAGCATATCTCGCTTCATCCGAGACGCGCATGGAGTCGGTACGCATATAGGTGATAAGCCCGACGGCGCCACGGCTGCCAAGCTCAATGCCTTCATACAGCTGCTGCGCGATCTGCATCGTACGTTCTGTGCGGAAGCCAAGCTTTTTCGCGGCTTCCTGCTGCATGGTCGACGTGATGAACGGCGGCAGCGGATTGATTTTCTTGGTGCCCTTTTTGACCGAGCTGACCGCAAACGTATAGGGCTCCATCCGCGCGAGAACTGCGTCGGTTTCTGCTTCGTTCGCCAAATCGATTTTGCCGGTCTCATCGCCGTAGAACTGGGCGTTGATCACACGGCGTCCGTCAAGGAACTTGCCTTCGATCGTCCAGTATTCCTGCGGTACAAACGCGCGGATCTCATCTTCGCGGTCGCAGATCATGCGGACGGCAACGCTCTGGACGCGTCCCGCCGAAAGACCGCGACGGATCTTCTGCGACACGAACGGCGACAGCTTATAACCCACCAGACGGTCCAAAATCCGGCGTGCCTGCTGTGCATTGACAAGATCAAGGTCAACCTTGCGCGGCGCCGCCATACCGTTCCTGACGCCCGTTTTCGTGATCTCGTTGAATGTCACGCGGTTGTTTTCGTTGAGGTCCAGCCCGAGCAGCGTCGCGAGATGCCAGGAGATCGCCTCACCCTCGCGGTCAGGGTCGGTCGCGAGATACACGCGGTCGCTCTTTCTGACAGCCTCCTGCAGCTCTTTGACGAGCTTCTCTTTGCCCTTGACAACTGCGTACTTCGGCGCGAAGTCGTTCTGGATATCGACGCTCAGACGTGCAGCGGGCAGGTCACGGACGTGTCCCTTTGACGCGATCACGTCATAGCCTTTCCCAAGATAGTTTTTCAAAGTTTTCGCCTTCGACGGCGACTCTACGATAATTAAGTCAGACATAGTTTCACCTTATATCCTCTTGATTTATGATCATGCATACGGTCATTGCACGGTATAAACAGCGCTTGCGTCACGTGCAACTGCACCGCATAGTTCCAGCTCTGTCAGCGAGCCCAGCACCAGCGGTACCGGCAGTCCGCTCTCACGTACAAGCGAATCGAGCGGCGCAGGCTGCTTTTGCAGTATATTATACACGATTTGCGCGTTTTTAGAAATACTTTTCGGATCAAAATTTGAAATTTTTTCCCGCTGCGGTTCTTTTTCGGCAGCTCGATGTTGTTTCTCTGTTTTTGGGTTTGCAGATTTCTGCTTTGCGCTCCCCTTTTTCGGCGCAGGCAATTCCTGCTCCTGCGCCAGCAGCGCTTCAAACGGTTCGCTGTTTTCCGCCAGAGTTTCATGCGACGCAACAGAAACACCGTAAGAAGCGAAGATGTCCTCTCCGTTCAGCACGGTCTTCGCCCCTTCGACGAGCAGGCGGTTGGAACCTGCAAATGAAACGCTGTTGCGGCTTCCGGGCAGCACAAATATATCGCGCCCTTGTTGTTTTGCATGGTTCGCGGTGTTGAGCGTGCCGCTCTTTTCACCAGCTTGAATGATAACAACAGCGTCAGACAGACCGGAGATCAGGCGGTTGCGCAGTTGAAATGAACCTCTCCCCGGCTGCGTCAGCGGCGGATACTCTGTCACAAGCGCGCCGCAGGACGCCACACGGCGTCGTAAATCGGCATTCGTCGGCAGATAGGTCGAGCCGTGACCGCAGCCCATCACCAGCAGCGTCTTCTGCCCTTTTCGCAGCGCGGCTTCATGGGCGGCTGCGTCGATCCCGATTGCGCCGCCGCTGATGACGACAGCGCCGTTTTCAGAAAGCACCTCGGCAATCTCTGTTGCAGCTTCAAACGCATAGCGCGTCGGTTCTCTGGCGCCGATCACGGCAAAGCGGTATTGTCCATTCAGACACTCAGCATCACCGCGAATATACAGCGCCGCGGGCAGATCCTGCAGATTCCGCAAACGGTCCGGATAACGAGGATCGTCCGGCGTCAGGATCGTGATGTGCTTCTTTCTGCAAAGCTCCATGGTCTCGATGCAGTCATCGAGCGATTTGTCCAGCAGCTGCGGCAGTCCCTTTTCCGAAAACGCACGCAGTTTACCGAAAGCGTCACAGGCGCGATATACGGCTTCGTCCCCTGCCCAAATAGCTTGTGGACTTTCAAAGTCACGCAGTACACGGGCGATCTGCGCGCCGCAGCCAAGCGTTCTTTGCAGCCACAGCCAGTAAACGGTTTGATCTTTGTTATCCATCATCGTGACCGCACCAGCTCCCACATCGTGATTGCCGCCGCCATTGAGGCATTCAGCGATTCCGCACGTCCGTTCATCGGGATCGTCACCTTCTCACAGACCGCAAAAACGCCCTCTGAAACCCCGTTCGCTTCGTTGCCGATGACAGCGATCACACCGCCGGAAAGCGGCATTTGCGTCAGGTTTTGCGCCGAGGCGTCGGGTGTTGTCGCGAGCACGTGCATTCCGGCGTCCTTTTGGCGGGACAAAAGTATCGCAAGATCGTCTGTTATAACGAGCGGCATCCGTAAAAGTGAACCCATTGCAGCGCGCTGCGCTTTCGGGTTATAGACGTCACAGCAGCCGCAAAGGATCGCTCCTTCCAGCCCAAGCGCTTCCGCTGTACGGATCATAGCCCCGAGGTTTGCCGGATCCTGGATATGATCAAGCGCGAGATACACGCCGTTCGGGTCGATTGCCGCTTGCAGCGGCTCCATCGCACAGACACAGAAAACGCCCTGCGGCGACTTGGTCTGCGACAGCTTTTGCGCCACGGCGTCGGAAATCAGCGACGATTGCGCCGCTCTGTCAAGCAGCAAGGTAAGACGGTCGCTTTCTTTTCGAAGCGCATCCTCTGTCACAAAGCATTGCAAAACGGCGGCGCCGGACATTGCGGCGTCGCAGCAAAGCCGCGCTCCCTCCAGAAAGAAGGCTTTTTCAGCCTGCCGAAACTTTGCGGAAACGGCAAGCTTACAGGCGCGTTTTACGGTTTCATTTTGCACACTTTCGATTTTTTGCATCATAATGCGGCATCCTTCAAAGAAACTAAAAAAATGACAAATACGTCAGAGCGTATCACTCTGACGTATATCGATTTGCCTTACAGCGCAGCCTTCGCCTGATCGACAAGCGCGGTGAACGCGGCGGGATCGGCGATCGCGATTTCGGAAAGCATCTTTCTGTTCAGCGTCACGCCGGCTTTCTTGAGACCGTTCATGAACGTGGAATAATTGATGCCGTTCAGTTTGCAGGCGGCGGAAATGCGGGTGATCCACAGACGACGGAAATCACGCTTTTTCTGCTTTCTGCCGATATAGGCGTAGTTGCCGGATTTCATAACGGCCTGCTTCGCCGTTTTGAACAAGCTGTGCTTGGAACCGTAATAGCCCTTCGCAAGCTTGAGGACCTTGTTTCTTCTCTTGCGCGTCATCATTGCGCCTTTAATACGAGCCATGAGTCATTACCTCCGTTGATTCAATAAATAGATGTTTCAGAAGAGAGCCGTTCTTATTTATAAGGAACGAGACGCTTGATCTGCTTCTGATTCGTCACGTCGGCAACTTCTGTTTTGCGCAGATTTCTCTTGCGCTTGGTGCTCTTCTTGGTCAGAATGTGCGATTTGTACGCATGGGCGCGGATGGGCTTACCGTTTTTGGAAAGCTTGAAGCGCTTCTTTGCACCGCTGTGGGTCTTAATTTTAGGCATGTGAATTCCTCCCTGTCTTTACTTTTTGGTTTTCGGCGCCAAGAACATCATCATAGATCTGCCTTCGAGCTTCGCGCTCTTTTCGATCGTGCAGAAGTCCTGACAAGCCTCGGCAAAATTGCTCATGGTCACAAGCCCGTTTTCGGGATGCGCCATTTCTCTGCCGCGGAAACGGATGGACACCTTGACCTTGTTGCCGTCGGTCAAAAAGCGCTTCGCGTGATTGACCTTGGTTTCAAAGTCGTGCTTGTCGATGTTGAGGGAAAGCCGGATCTCCTTGATTTCGACCACGTGCTGGTTCTTTCTGGCTTCCTTTTCACGTTTGGCCTGCTCAAAGCGATACTTGCTGTAATCCATGATCTTGCACACGGGCGGCTTCGCCTGCGGCGCGATCTTCACAAGATCCAGATTCCTTTCTTCTGCAATCTTCAGCGCTTCCGCGGCGGACATGATTCCGAGCATTTCGCCGTCGCCGGCGATTACGCGCAGTTCGCTGTCGCGGATGGCTTCATTGATCTGCATTTCTTTGATAGCGATGTTCATACACCTCCAAATGATTTACAAAATCAAAGCGTGGACAGCAGAAACCGTCCACGCACAATAAGCCTTTTTGAGAGGTTATTGACCCGCCAAAACGAATCCGGCAAGGTGAGACGCATTGCTGCCCTTCTTTGTTGTGCAGCTATATTATCACCTTTTGTTTCGTTTGTCAAGCGAATTTGAAAAGTTTTTTTGTTTTCTTTAATCAGATCGTCAGCACATCGCCGCAGGCAAGATACCGCACATTGCCCGCCTTTTGCGAAAGCAGACGGAACGCCTTCTCCCCTGTGCAGTGACAGGTGTAGAAGACCGTCTCGCTATAGCCCATCAGCACATCTGCAATCTCTGAAATCAGCGCGTCAGGCGCGGTCTTGCGCAGCGCCGGATTGAACAGATGGAAGCCGCCAATGCAAACAGCTGGATGCAGCGGCGTCGCCTTTTCCATGATGTTGACGATGCCGGTATGACCGCAGCCCGTGATCAGTACGACCGGATCGGTATGGATCACAAGATTTTGCTCATGGGCAAAACTGTCTTTTCCGTTCTCG
>JAFYDS010000161.1 GCA_017544665.1 Clostridia bacterium
GTGTCGGTCAGCTTGTAGTCGTACTTGCCCCGGATCTCGCTGTCGTACATGGACGCGGGGACGGAGTTGTTGATATCGAGGAGGGTCACCGCGTCGCCGGACACGCACGCGCCGATGTATTCCGACAGCGCGCCGTAGATATCCACTTCGCACGCGACGGGGATCCCGCGCGACGCGAGGCGGCTGTTGACGTAGCAGGGCTCGAAGCCGAAGGTCTCCGGGAACGCGGGCCAGCACTTGTCGGCGAAGACGACGTACTTGCGGTCGCCTTTGTGCTGCTCTGCCCAGTCGAGGAGGGTCAGCTCAAACTGCGCCATGCGCGGGAGCATTTCGGGGTATTTGTTGCCGGACACGCCCAGTTCGGCTGCCATATCTTCGCAGACGGCCGCGATTCGCGGGTCGTCCTTGTGCGCCTTGTAGGCGACGAGCAGGTCGAGCTCGCTGTTTTCTTCGATCTCGACGCCGATCTCATACAGACCTTTGATCGGCGCGTTGCAGGCGAAGAAGTCCTGCGGACGCGGACCGAAGGTGATGACTTTCAGGTTTTTGACGCCGATCACGGCGCGCGCCACGGGAACGAAGTCGGCGATCATGCGCGCGATGTCTTCCGCCGTGCCGACGGGGTAGGCCGGGATGTGCGCCGGAAGGCGGCGCATGCCGAGGTTATACGAGCAGTTGAGCATCCCGCAGAACGCGTCGCCGCGGCCGTTGATGAGATCTCCGTCTCCCTCTGCGGCGGCAACGTACATGACGGGACCGTCAAAGTATTTCGCGAGGAGAGTCTCCGGCGTCTCGGGACCGAAGTTGCCGAGAAAGACGACCAGCGCGGTGCAGCCCGCGGCGTTGACGTCGGCGACCGCTTTTTGCATATCGAGTTCGTTTTCGACAGTGACGGGGCATTCATACAGGTCGCCCGCGTAGGCTGCCTTGATCGCCGCGCGGCGGCGGATGGAAAGTTCGATCGGGAAACAGTCGCGCGAAACGGCGACCAGCCCGAGCTTTACAGAGGGAATATTTTGAAACATGGCAGATACCTCCCAATTGATTTGTGTCAATTTTACCACGACAAAGGGAATTCGTCAAGAGTGGGGAGGGAATAAGGGGTTGAGGGATTGAGTGTGCAGTGTGGAGTTTGCAGTGTGCAGTTGAATGTGGAATTTGGAATGTGGAATGTGGAATGCGCGTTGGAGCAACGTGTGCGGTGAGCCGAGAGACAGCTCCCCCGCTTGCGGGAGAGATGTCGCCGCGCCTTGGCGCGGTGACTGAAGGGGAACGACGTACAAGCGTATGGACCGTTTGTATTGCAGGAATAACAAATGGTTTATACCGCGTAGGGGCGACCCTGCGTGGTCGCCCAAGACAGGCGAACAACGCGGCTCTGAAAGCAATGCCTAAACCGCAAGAGATACGTTTAACCTGGGCTGCCACATAGGGCAGCCCCTACGCGACAAAAGCCCAACCTTGTTGCGTTTATAAAGCGCTTTTCAGACTTTTCGTTATTCTCTTTACAACTGCACACTGCAAACTGCACACTGCACACTCCCTAAGTCCCTTTTCCCTTCATTCCGCATTTCGCATTTCGCATTCCGCATTTCGCACGAAAAGTACGATTCATTCCCTATAACGCATCATTCATTCCAACCCGCTTGCAATTTTGCGGCGCCATGTTACAATGCAGGTGACAGAACCCGAACGAGGAAGGGAGGAACGCCCAAAACAGGTAAAGCGCAAAAAACAAAAAGGAGACAAATACACACCCACACACCTACTTGACTTGAAAAGGAGATTCTGAGATGAAACAATCAAGTAAAACCGTACTCGCCCTGCTGCTGTCTTTGCTGATGCTGCTGGGCACAATGCCGCTCGTTACCTTTGCGGCAAACGATACCATTCAATACGCCTATGACGCCGATACCAAAACCCTGACGATTACCGGTACCGGCGCGATCGACGACTATGTGGGAATGGAGCTGCTCGACGGCGACACGCCGTTCGACCCCGCCGCGCTGCCCGCTTGGTACCAGACCTGCGGTCACGACGCCGAAGCGATCGTGGTCGGCGAAAACATTACGGAAATCGGCGACGGCGCCTTCCTCGGCTTCCTCAATGTCACGAGCGTTTCTCTGCCGTCGACGCTGACGCGGATCGGCGATTGCGCGTTCATGTTCTGCGAATCGCTGAGTTCGATCTCTCTGCCCGCCTCTTTGACGGAGATCGGCGAACTGGTGTTTGTCGACACGGCGCTGACCGCGATTGAGATCCCCGCCGGCGTGCAGACGCTGTGCGAAACCTTCGCCTATACCGGCTCGCTGCAGCAGGTGACGCTCCACGAAGGTCTGAAAGTTCTGGAGGGCGCGTTTGCCTTCACGTCGCTGCAGACGCTGGGCATTCCCTCCACCGTGGAATCCTTCTATGACAATTACATTTTCGGCCTGCAGACGGTGATCAACCGTTCCGCAACGGCGGTCGTCAACGAAGACTGCGCCGTGACCCTTGTGGGCGGGGAATCCTTGGCCGCCCGCTTCTATCTCTATCAGCTCACGAATTACGGTCTGTTCCTGCGGAAGGTCTTTTTGGACCACGGGGGCGACGAGGTTGCGGCCAGTATGGAGCTGCTGAACGCGTTCATGACGGAAAACGGACAGCCGACGTTCGCGACGGCGGAAGAAGCGGAGGACTTTTTCAACAATCAGCCGGACGAAGAATTCGGCTTTGTCCCCGCGGAGCTGACGCTGTACTGCCTCGATGAATCCGCGCAGCACAACTACGCAAAGCAAAACGGCATGGACCACTACCTGATTCACGCTGACGGCACGCTTTCCGAAACGCTTTGTCCCGACAGCGGCCGCGGCACAGCCGGCGACGACATTGAATGGTGGTTCGACGCCGAGACCAAAACGCTGCATATTTCCGGCTCGGGCGAAATGACCTTCCCCAATTCCCGCGCACCCTGGCGCAACAAGGCGAACCAGATCGAACACGTTGTGTTCACGTCGCCCGAAGGCGCGCCGATCACTTCGATTGCTTCCTACGCGTTTACCGGTACGCGCAACCTGACGGAGCTGACGATCCCCGAAGGCGTGACGCAGCTCGGCAGCCTCATTTTAGAGAGCTCCGGCGTCAAGACGCTGCGTCTGCCCGCGTCCTACGCGCCGGCCGGTTGGAACAGCAGTACGCTGGCCTATACGGCGCCCGATACGATTACCGTGGCGGACGGCAACGAAACGCTCTTCGTTTACAACGGCGGTCTGTACCAGTACCGGACGGAATACTTCTATCAAGACTACAGCTACCACGAAAGCACAAAGCCGACGCTCGTGAAGCTGACCGGCGACGGCGTGGGGCAGGACCTGCACCCCGACACCTACCGGATCGAATATTATGCCATCGAAGGTCTCGCCGACCTGACAAACTTTACGATTCCCGCCTCGGTGGATTCGATCCAATACTCCGCGCTGAACAATCTGCCGGCGTTCACGACCCTGACGATCGCTGCGCGGACGGCGCCGCTGAACGGCTCGATCGGCGGCGCGGTGACAAACGCGCCCAACTTCACGGCCTTTGTGACGCAGACGGGCGACACCCAGTTCCTGGCGGTGGACGGCATTCTCTATAACGCCGACGGCACAAAGCTGATCGGGCTGTTTCCTATATTCTATACCTTTTGCGTCCTGATGAGAAGTCAAATTTGTTGA
>JAFYDS010000162.1 GCA_017544665.1 Clostridia bacterium
TTGCAGTTGGAGAACGCAAACCGTTCAATCGTTTCAAGACCGTTTCCGAGATTGACGGTTTCAAGTACCGATGAGTTAAAGGCGGTATTGCCGATCTCTTTGACAGAATCCGGCAGAGTAACTGTTTTCAAAACCGGGTTTTTATGGAAAGCCATCTCGCCGATGATTTCCACACCGTCCGGTACAGTGTAGCTATTTTCTGTTTTGCCGGACGGATACAAAAGCAGTTCCGTCATATCCTTGTTGAACAGTATGCCGTTTTGGGACGTATAGGACGGGTTCGCTGCAGCGACGTCCACGGCGGTCAATACTTGAATTGTATCGAACACCATCGACTCAATATAGGTCAAGCTTGCCGGAAGCTTCACATATTCCAACTGCGGATAGTTGCAGAACATGCCCTTGCACATCAATCCAGTCACGCCTTCATGCACTTCGATGGAAGTCGGATTGCCACCGATCGGATGATAGTAATAGTCATAGGGTACATAATGCGAGGTCGGATAGGTTTCTCCTTCGCCATAGATGGAAACATGGCCGTCATAGTACGTCGTATAATAGACATGCTCGCCGATCTGACCGTTTCCGGTCGGATAGGATTCCGTATACAGCCAGTCCTGATAGGGCGTTGCGGGAATCGTATCGGTATAGGAAAAGCCGCAGGGGCAGGTGTAGACGATTTCACCGTCGGTCGTTTCGGTCGGATAAACGGTGATGACGCCGTCGTCATAGTTGTGAACGCCCGTGGCGGGGATATCCTCGGTATAGGTGTCTCTGCAAAGCGTGCAGGTGTAGGTCTTCACGCCCGGCGTGTTGCAGGTGGCGGGCGTTGTAATCACGCCGTCGTCATATTCATGATAGGTCCCAATATCCACGAACGGATAACCGTATTGGTTGGCAAAGGCTTCCACGCTGCCGCCCGCATAGCTGTAGATGGTAAAGTCGTCGGGCGTATAGACGGCCATATCGTAGGCGAGCGTGGTGTTTCCGTTGAGAAATACGGCTTTTTTCAGAATGAAGCCGCAATACAAGACCTGAGTGCCAACCGTTTCCACGTTCGGGCCGAAGGTGATCTCTTCCAGTCCGTCGCAATAGGCGAACGCATTGTTTTCCACCGTTTTCACGCTGTCGGGCAGAACGATTGTTTTCTGGGAGCCGGAACCGGTGAACACCGTTGAAAACGCGCCGCTGCCGATGGTTTCCAGCCCGTTGCCGAACCTGACGCTCGTCACGCAGTGATCTGCAAATGCGCCCGCGCCGATGGATTTCAGCGAATCCGGCAGCTGAATGGAACCGCCGATACCGATCCGTCCGGAAAACGCGAGTCTGCCGATCGCGGTGATGCCTTCGTCAATAATCACGTCGTTCACCCGGAAAAGCTTTTCACGGAAGGCCTGCTCGCGGACTTCGCCCGCGCCGAACACCAGCAGCGTGCCGTCCTCATACATCGCATAGAACACATCGTCTCCGTCTTTGCCGACATAGCCGACCTCAGTGGCCGGGCCGTGGGCGGGGAACTCGATCGTCCGGATATGATCCGGGTTCCTGTTGCAGACCGTGCGCGCCGTGCCCGGTTGGGTTTCGGTGGCGTTTTTGACAATGACCCAGTCGTGCTCGAGCAAGGGGATGGTCTCGTAATTCTCATAGCCGCAGATGACGCAGACAGAAACCTTCTGCCCCGTGGTTTCGCAGGTCGCTTCCTCAAGAATTGTTGAACCGTTCCAATAGCAATGGTCGGTTTCAATGTTATAGAACAGCCGCAGATGCCCCTTGGCAAAGGTTTCCGCCGTGCTGCCGCCGTAGCCGTGCACGCAGAAATAGGGGGGCGTGTTGGATTGACCGTCAAAGATCATGTTCGGGTTCCAGGCAACGAGCTCGCCGATATAGGTATAGATAAACGCGTCATAGCCCAGGCGTTCAAAGTTTTCGCTCAGGTGCAGGGTGCTGCCGTCCAGCGCAAGATATAATTTGTAATTATACCAGAATGCGCGCGCGCCGATGATCCGCAGGGTTTCCGGGAACGCGATGGCCTGCAGCTTGCGGTCGTTATAGAACGCTTCGTCCCGGATTTCTTCCATCGCTTCTGCGCCCGTCACGGCCGTCAGCTCCGCGCAGGAGCGAAACGCGCCTTCATCGATGACCGTCAGCGAGGCGGGCAGATCGATCGTTTCCAGCGCGGTGTTTGCAAAGGCGTTCTTTCCAATGGCGGTTATGCCTTCCTCCACCACGGCCGTTTTCAGGTCGCTGCGGTTTTCAAACGCGCCGTCCCTGATTGCGCCCATACCTTCCACTTTCAGGGCGCCGTCGCTGTAAAGGGTATAGCGCACGTCGCTGCCGTCCGCGCCGCAGTTGTCGGTTTCCAGAATCGTCGCTTCGGGCTGTGCGGGCGGTTCCGTTTCCCCTTCTGCAAACGAAACAACATGCAGCGGGGCAAACATGGCCAGCACCAGCAGTACACTCAAAAGCAGGGCGATCGGTTTTCTTGTTTTCTTCATTTTCAATCATCCTTTCAATAAGATTCATGGGACTTTCGTCGTTTTCATCATATCATATTGCAATCGTTTTGCAACCGATTCGGAATGAATGAGCGTCCGCAGGGAACGAATCGTCGTTTCGGCTTGAAAAAGGTGAAATCTTTTTCACTTTTTTACAGAATCCGCTTGACAATTCTGTGCGTATGTATATAATAATAGTTGAAAGGTCGTTCAACTAATCAACGATCAGCATCAACGAAACGGAGACTAAGATATGAATACTGCATGGAACAATCAGACCGATCTTTGCGACTGCGAATCCATCCATGAGGACGTGGTGGACGCAGTGCGGAAGGCAATGCCGGATGACGATGTGCTGATGGATCTTGCCGATGCGTTTAAGCTGTTCAGCGATTCTACCCGTGTGCGGATCCTCTACGCACTGAAAACCCACGAGATGTGCGTGTGCGATATCTCTGTTCTGCTCGGGATGACGAAGTCTTCTGTGTCCCATCAGCTGCGCGTGCTTAAGCAGTCGAACCTCGTCAAGAACCGGAAGGTGGGCAGGGTGGTCTACTACGCGCTTGCGGACGAGCATGTCGAAACGATCTTCAGCGCGGGGATGGAACACATCCTCGAATAAACCAAAAGGGTGACCCTGCGGTCACCTTAAAAAATCACACAATAATTGAACGGTTGTGCAACTGTTCAAACTTGGAGGATAACGATATGAAAAAGAAATTCAAGCTCGACGAACTGGACTGCGCCGTCTGCGGCGCGAAGATGGAAGACGCCATCAAAAAGATCCCCGGCGTCAACGACGCATCGGTCAGCTTTCTGATGCAGAAGCTGACGCTCGACGCGGATGACGCGCGTTTTGAAGAGATTTTGAAAGAAGCGCAGCGCGTCTGCACAAAGATCGAGCCGGACTGCAAAATTGTCACGGCGTAAGAAGGCGAACAACATGAATAAAAAGCAAAAAACCGTCCTTTGGCGGATTCTCATCACGGCGGCGCTGTTTGCGCTGCTCGAGGCGCTGCAGCGTTGGGGACCGCTCAATGCGCTGCCGACGTGGGCGCTCCTCGGGTGCTATCTCGTGCCCTATGGCGTGATTGCATATGACGTCGTCGGCAAGGCGCTGCGCAACCTGCGCACCGGCGCGATCTTTGACGAAAATCTCCTGATGACGATCGCGACGGTCGCCGCGTTTGCAATCGGCGCGTACGACGAAGCGCTCGCGGTCATGCTGTTCTATCAGATCGGCGAACTGTTCCAGAAAATCGCCGTCGGGCGGTCGCGCGGCGCGATCAAAGCGCTGCTGGAGATCGTCCCGCAGTCTGCGAACCTGGAGACTGAAGACGGTGTGACCGAAGTCGATCCCGACGACGTCTCGGTGGGTCAGATCATCCGCATCCGCCCCGGCGAGCGCGTCCCGCTGGACGGCGACGTCATCGAGGGCAGCTCCTCACTCAATACCGCCGCGCTGACAGGGGAATCCCTGCCGCGCCCCGTGGAAGCGGGGGAGGCGGTCTATGCCGGCTGTATCAACGGCGACGGGACGCTGCGCGTCTGGGTGACAAAGGCGTTCGAAGACTCGATGGTGACGAAGATATTGGAGCTTGTGGAAAACGCGAGCAGCAAAAAAGCAAAGGCGGAAGCCTTCATCACGCGCTTCGCGAAGATCTACACCCCGGTCGTGACCGCCGCTGCGCTGCTGCTGTTCCTGATTTCTGTCCTCTGCGGCGGCGACTGGAGCGAATGGCTGCGCCGTGCGTGTATCTTCCTTGTGATTTCGTGCCCCTGCGCGTTGGTGATCTCTGTCCCGCTCGGCTTTTTCGGCGGGATCGGCGCCTGTTCGCGGGCGGGCGTCCTCGTGAAGGGGAGCAACGATCTCGAAGCCGCGGCGAAGCTGTCGTCGCTGGTGTTTGACAAGACCGGCACGCTCACCGAAGGGACGTTTTCCGTGACCGCCGTCCGTGCTTTGAACGGCACCGAAGACGATATCTTACGCTTTGCCGCCGCTGCGGAGGCTGGTTCGACCCACCCGATCGCGCAGTCGATCGTCGCCGCCTACGAAAAGACGCCGGACGCTGACCTGCTGCGTGAGCTGCGCGAGATCCCCGGCCACGGCGTTACCGCCGCTTACGACGGGAAGACGCTGCTCGTCGGCAACGAACGCCTGCTGACGCAATACGGGGTTGCCGCGCCGCCGCACGACGCTGCCGCAACGGCGGTCTATGTCGCGCTGGACGGCGACTGCCTCGGTATCATCTCGATCGCGGACCGCGTCAAGGACGGCGCAAAAGAAGCCTTATCGTCGCTCCGAAACGCGGGCGTCAGACGGCTGACCATGCTGACCGGCGACCGCAAGGCTGTCGGCGAAGCGGTGGCGCAGTCGCTCTCGCTGGACGCGGTCTATACGGAGCTGCTGCCTGACCAGAAGGTAACGCAGCTCGAAACGCTCCTCGCTGAAAAGCAGCCGAACACGACCCTCGGCTATGTCGGTGACGGGATCAACGACGCGCCCGTGCTCGCCCGCGCGGACGTCGGGATCGCGATGGGCTCGATGGGCTCCGACGCGGCGATCGAAGCGGCAGACGTCGTTATCCTCGACGACGACCTCCATAAGCTTGGCGCGACGATCCGCATCGCCCGCAAGACGACTCGTATCGTGAAAGAAAACATCGTCTTTGCCCTCGCGGTGAAAGCGCTTGTGATGGGGCTCGGCGCGTTCGGCGTCGCCAATATGTGGCTCGCGGTCTTTGCGGACGTCGGCGTGTCGGTGCTGGCGATTCTGAATTCGATGCGCATGCTGAAGAAACAGTGATCAGCGGTTCGTGGCCAGTGACTAGAAAAGCGCCCTTGCGGGCGCTTTTCTGATTCGTAAATTAACCACTTGCCACTTGCTTCCTCACAACACACAGCGGCGTGCTCTCGCTCGACTGCCCGAGTGGGTTGTCGCGGAAGACCTCTTTGCAAAACTGCGTGGAGACCTTGTCGCTGCTTTTGCCGAGCACCTCGACGCCGAGATCGTTCGCGTCGATGATCACCACCGGACAGCCGAACTGCAATGCCAGTTGGCGTGCCACGCGGTCGGGGTCCTTTGGCGCCTTTTTCGCGTAATGGTTATACGGCGGGATCGTGCAGTCGCACGGGCCGTCGATTGCGCGCGCCGCCGTACCCGCCACGCGGTAGAACACGCCGCGGACGCCGAACGGCTTTGTCAGCGCGGAACACGTTGCCGCCAGCAGCAGCCGCGGCAGCCGCACTTCCTCGAGCGCGAGCTGCATCGTCCAGGGCGAGCCGAGCCCGATCCCGTAGGGGGAGCGGTACACAAAGCGGCAAAGTACCTTCGCCGGCAGCGACGGCCGGATCTCGCTGATATCCCACGCGCGACCCTGACTGATCGCGACGATCTTTTCGCTGATAAACAGATAATCCTCCGCCGCGGTTTCATCTGGAACATAGCGGCGCAGAACCTCCGAGAGATCTTCGCCCCGCCGGATCACATGGGTACGGACGGGGTAGCGGTCAAACACGCCGAACGACGTTGTGATCGCGCGTTGTTTGCCCTCGTTGGGAAAGTAAGCGGAAAGATCCATAATGCGACATCCTTTTTGTTTTTCTCGCAAATAGTATGTCGCTGTTTGTCGGGTTTATTGGATGTAAGATGTGGGAGGAAAGATGTTCGATTTAACAAAAAGAAATAGCGCCCGTGAGGGCGCTTCACTATTTAAGAACGACATTCTGTGCACTGATAATTACAAAGAAAACTCCTCCGGCTTGTAATCCGTCTCGATCTTCTCGCGTTTCGGTTTGCGCTTGAGCGGGTCGTAGCAGTATTCGCCGCAGCGGTCGTCCGGCTGCATGACTCCATTGTACGGACAGAGCACCTCGGTGTCTCCCTCCACAATCACGCCGACAGCGCACAGGGCGCAGCAGGGCGGATAATCCTTGGGACGGAACAGCTTCTGCTTCATACGAAACCCTCATTTCTCATCTGGTCTGCGTCTATTGTAGCACATCCGCCCGCAAAAAGCAAGCGCCCTTTTGCAGTCGGATCGACAGATGCGACCCGAACAGGAGCAGCGCGCACATCATGATCATGCAAAACGACAGCAGGCCGCTGTCCTTCGCCGCGGGACGAAACGCCGCGTTTTGCGCCAAAACGTTCACAGGCAGCCGGATGAAGCACAGCATCACGCGGCAGCAAAGAAAGCTGAGGCCGGCGTGCAGCGCCCGCCCGAGGGCAAACCGCCAGTACGGCAGTCCCAGCGCCGCACAGGACGGGGCAAGCTGACAGTGTGTGCAGACGCCGCCCCACGCGATGATCGCCGCGAGTAAGGGAAGAGCCCCCTTCTTTGCGTACACGCCGCACGCGTTCGTCACTTCGAGCAAAGCCGCCGTCCCGCTGCGGACCGCCGCAGGCAGAGAAAGCGCGTCGAGGACGCCGAGCAGCGCCGAAAACAGCGCGACAAACGCACAAATCAATAGCATCGCGTCCGCGCTTTGCCTGACCGCCTCACTGACACAGACCGCAAACGGCGGCGCAGAAGGCGATTGTGACCTCGTTTCCTGTATCGGTTCGCGAAAGAAAAACCGCGTCACTACGCCGCTCAGCATCGCCCCGAGGACGACGGCGAAATAGAGTACTGCGCCCGCCTTCGCGGTGCCGCAAAGACCCGCACCGACTGCCGAGACGACGAACGCCGGTCCCGGGCCTACGCAGAACAGCAGCATCCGCTGGCCCTGCTTTCGCGTGATCTCGCCCGACGTAAACAGCTGCGCCGTCATCGACGCGCCGACCGGGTAGCCGCCGACCATCGAAAACGCGACGACGCCCGCGCAGCACGGCGGCAGCCGGAACAGCTTTCGCGTGAGAAAAGTGCAGCGGGGCGGCAGACGGCAGTGCAGTCCGCGCAAAAGAAACAGCCTTGACAGCACGAGAAACGGCAGCAGCGATCCGATCAGCGACGTATAGCACAGGCGCAGCCCCTGCGCGACGCCGGCGGCGCTCTCTTTCGGGAACACGAGCAGCAGCGCCATCAGCGCACAAAGACACCCTGCCTCAGCGAGAAACGACGCGGAACGGACGGAAAACAACGCTTTCTTTTGCATACGATCACCGCTAAGATATATGCGCGTTGTGGGATAAGTAGAAACAAAACGGCATAGGTATGAACAGAAAGGGGAGAGCGCAATGCGGCATCTATGGAGACAGCGGCTGACGCTGCTGCGTACCCTCGGCGCACAGAACGAACTGGCGGCGCCCCACGTGGAGCTTTCCGCCGACCGCAGCGCCGTGATAGAGGGCTGCGACGGCGTGCTGTCCTATAACGAGACGAGCGTGCGGCTCAACTGCAAGACGCTGGTTTTGCGGCTCGACGGGTTCGACCTGTGCCTCAACCATCTGTCCGGCGGGCTGGTCAGCGTCAGTGGCAAGATCGTTTCGCTCGCGTTTCAGCCGGTTTGAAAGGAGAAAAGCGATGACGGCGTTCTCTTTGCCTGCGCTGCTGCGCGGCGCGGTCCGGTTCCGCGCCTGCGGCGGTTTTCCAGCGCGGTTTCTGAATCTTTGCGAAAGCGGCGGCTTTCACGTGTGGGATCTGCGGCAGGACGAAACGGGTGTGACGGGCTATGTCTCGCCCTGCGACTACCGCGCCTTGCGCCGCGCCGCGAAAAACGCCGGCATGCGCCTTTGCGCGAGAGAAAAGCGCGGTCTGCCGTTCTTTCTCCGGCGTCACCGCGCGAGGATCGGGTTGCCCGTCGGAGCGGCGGTCTGCGTTGCGCTTGCGGTGTTCTCCTCGGGTTTTCTCTGGTCAGTCGAGACGACCGGCGCAGAAACACTCGGTAAAGCGGAGATCCTCGCCGCCGCGGCGCAGCTCGGGCTGTATCCCGGGGCGAAAAAGCCGCAAAAGAGCGGCGAAGCCCTCGCGTCGGAGCTTGTGCACTTGCTCGACGGAAAACTCAGTTGGGCGGCAGTCAATATCATCGGTACGCGGGTGATGCTCGAAGTCCGCGAGAAGGCGCCTGAACTGCCATCGACTGACCCGCCTTACGGCGATCCGTGTGATCTTGTCGCGGATTTCAGCGGAGAGCTGCTTTCGATCGAGGTGTTCAGCGGCGTCAAAGCGAATCGCGAAGGCAACGGCGTCAAAACAGGCGACCTTTTAATCAGCGGCGTGCGCAAGGACCGTGATGAAAAGCCCTATTACTACGAAGCGCGGGGCATTGTGACGGCATTGCACGATGACGTCCGCGAACTCTCGTCGCCGCCTTCTGACACTGTCAAAGCCGTCAAAACCGTGCGCACGGTGCCGGTCTTGCATCTTTGGCATCTTTCTTTGCCGCTGTGGTTCTTTCCGCGCGGCGGAGACTATACGGCGTTTGACGACGTCAGAAGCGTGTCTCTGCGCGGTGTGACGCTGCCGTTTTCGCTCGAGACGAAGACCCGCGTCTATTGGCAGACGCGGCAAGCCGATCTTGTGCCGGTGCTGTTCGATTCTTTTGTGTGCGCGCTGAACGACGCGTATCTTCGAACGCTTCTGCTGTCAGGCGAAGTGCGTGTTCAAACGGACAACGATACCTGCCGCCTGACGCAGCAAAGCCGGCTGATCGATTTCATGGGCGTTCCGCGTCCGATCCGCAAGACAGACGATTGACTTTTCTGCGCCGTTCCTTTATAATAAACAAAAACAAGGACAAAGGAACTGCGAACGTTCCAAAGGCTCCGGGGAGGTCGTCTAAATGAGTCTTCGAAAAACAATCAGCACAAAAGCGAACCGCCTGATCTCGATGGCGGTCAACTCCGTTGCGCAAAAAGGTGTAGAGCGGATCGAGGGCGCGGCTTGGAGCGAAGCGCTGCGCAGCCTTGCTAGGCAGACCGGCGCGGAGGGGATCGTGCTGCTGAAAAACGAAAAGGGGACGCTGCCGTTTCGAAAAGACGAAACGGTCAGCGTGTTCGGCCGTGTCCAGATCGACACCTTTTATGTCGGCTACGGCTCCGGCGGCGACGTCAACGCGCCGTATAAAGTCAGTATCCTCGAAGGCCTGCGCGCCTGCGATGAGATCAACATTAACGAGACCCTCGCTGCGGTCTATGCCGACTGGACGGAAAAGAATCCCATCGACGAGGGCTACTGGGCGCACTGGCCGATGTGCTACGACGAGATGCCGCTGCAGCGCGAAACGGCGGAGCAGGCGGCGGAAGACAGCGACGTCGCACTGATCGTTCTCGGCCGCGCGGCGGGCGAGGACCGCGAGAACACGCTGACCGAAGGCAGTTACTATCTGACCAAAGAAGAACGCCGGATGCTTGACCTCGTGACGGAGTCGTTCGAAAAAGTCGCGGTGCTGCTCAACTGCGGAAGCATCATGGATATGGGCTGGCTCGCGGACTACGGCGATAAGATCACAGCCGCGGCGTATGTCTGGCAAAACGGGATGGAGACCGGCAACAGCGTCGCAGACGTGCTGTGCGGTAAAGTCTCCCCAAGCGGCAAGCTCAGCGATACGATCGCATGCAGCTATGCGGACTTTCCCTCGTCCGGCTGTTTCGGCAATAAGGCGTTCAACGAATATAACGAAGATATCTTTGTTGGCTACCGCTTCTTTGAAACGTTCGCGCCGTCGCGGGTGCTGTACCCGTTCGGCTACGGGCTGAGCTACACGACGTTTGACGTCTCCGTAACGCAGACGCGGATCGCCGGCGACGACTGCCGCGTGTGGGTGACTGTGACAAATACGGGCGACACCTACAGCGGCAAACAGGTCGTCCAACTCTATCTTCAAAAACCGCAGGGCGTCCTCTCCCAGCCGGAACGCATCCTGATCGCGTTCGCCAAAACCCAAACGCTGCTTCCGGGCGAAAGCGAAAAGCTCTGCCTTTGCTGCAAGCTGTCGGATTTCGCGAGCTACGATGACACAGGTCTGAGCGGCCACCGCAGCGCGTGGATCTTTGAAAAAGGCGACTACAATCTTTATATCGGGTTTGACGTACGGTCCGCCGCGTTTTGCCGGACGTTCACCGTCCGCGCGCTGAAGGTCGTGCGCCAGTGCAGTCAGGTCTGCGCCCCCGACCCGGCGCGCCCGTTCGAGCGGCTGGTGCTGCGCAAGAACGACGACGGCGCTAATGTCCCGATGACAGAACGCGCCCCGACAAGGCAGATCTCGCTGCGCGACCGGATCCTGCGCAACCTGCCCGCCGATCTGCCGCAGACCGGCGATTGCGGCATCAAGCTCGCCGACGTCAAAAACGGCAAAGCGACGCTTGACGCGTTCGTCTCTCAGCTCTCGTTCGACGAACTCGAAGCGATCACGCGCGGCGACTATACGATGGACAGTCCCCTCGGCGCCAAAGGCAACGCCGGCGCAATCGGCGGCGTTTTGGAATCGCTGCGCGACAAGGGCGTGCCCGCCGTTATCACAACAGACGGTCCCTCCGGGATCCGGCTGGCAGCGACGTGTTCGCTTTTGCCGAACGGCGTCGCGCTCGCGTGTACCTTCAACGAAACGCTGGTGCAGGAGCTCTTCTCCCTGCTCGCGCAGGAAATGGCGGACCGCGGGAGCGATATTCTGCTCGCGCCGGGGATGAACATCCACCGCAACCCGCTGTGCGGCCGCAACTTCGAATACTTCTCCGAAGACCCCTGCCTGAGCGGACGGATCGCGGCGAGCTACGTCAAAGGCGTCCAGAGCGGCGGCCTTTCGGCGTGCCCGAAGCACTTCGCCTGCAACAACCAGGAGACGAACCGCACCCACAACGACAGCCGCGTCAGCGAACGCGCCCTGCGCGAGATCTATCTCAAAGGCTTCGAACTCTGCGTCCGCGAAGGGAAGCCGCATAATATCATGACGAGCTACAATAAGATCAACGGCGTCTGGAGCCACTACAACTATGATCTGTGCACGACGGTGCTGCGTGGCGAATGGGGCTTTACGGGCAGCGTGATGACCGACTGGTGGATGAGAAAGGACGAATCACACGAGTTCCCCGGCGTCATCGATCAGGGTTACCGTGTCCGCGCGGGCGTGGATGTGCTGATGCCCGGCGGTCCGCGGACGGGCAAGCGCAAGCCGGACGGCACGCTGAAAAAGAGCATGAAAGCCGAAAACGGCGTGACGCTTGGTGAGATGCAGACCTGCGCGAAGCACGTCTTGAAAATGTGCCTTGCTTATGTTGAATAGTCGTTAGTCGATAGCAAAGCCGCCCTGTGGGGCGGCTTTTTCAGCAATTAGCAGTTAGCGGTTAGCGATTAGTAGGGGCGGCCATTGGCCGCCCGCTTTTGCATCATTTGCACAACAAAAAAAGCTGCGAGTCATTCGCAGCTTTTACTCTGTTTCAATCGTTTGAATATAGGCGGAAATGATGGTTTCAAGTTTTGGGATACTCTTTTCGTCAAGGCTTTTTATCATTTCATAGATGGATTCTGCTGTATTGGCTTTTGCTTTTCCGAGTAGGAGATAGTCGGTTGAAACATGCAAAACCTTTGAGAGCCGGATCAGCGTTTGAAAAGACATGCCTTTTGTGCCTAATTCAATATCAGCCAAAAAACGGCTGGACACTTCGATTCTTTCTGCAAGTTCCTCCCTGCTGAAGTGTAGCTTTTCCCGCTGCAAGCGAACTCTGCTGCCGATTGCTTTATTCAGTTCTGTGCTCATACGATCACCTCATAGGTTATTTTATTATAACCTGTCAGTTCATAAAATGAACAAATGGGTGTTGACAACATGAACCAATAAGGGTATAATTTAGAAAAAACAAAGGAGAAATGAGCTGTGACATGTCCTAAATGTGGAAGCGAAAATGTTTTAGTTACTTCTGAGCAAGTATCGTCTAAAGGAAAAACAAAAGGCAGAGGAATGGGGATTCTCTGGAAATTAGGAAGACTCTGTCTAATTATTATGACTTGTGGTCTTTGGCTTCTTGTTGGAAGAAGAAAAGAAACCCATAAGACTAAAACAGTAGTAAAGAATCAAACAGTAGCCATTTGTCAGAATTGTGGGCATAAATGGAGAGTAAGATAACAACAACACAAAAAATGAAA